>VBDM01000280.1:5144-5606 GCA_005881355.1 Betaproteobacteria bacterium | reverse complement strand
TCTGGCGCGCCGGATCCGAAAAGGTGGTGCAGCGCGCGGTCACCGAGGCGCGGGCCGGCCGCTTCGATTTCGACGTCGTCGAGACGAACGGCCCGGAGCTCGAGTCGCTGCACCGCGAGAAGCTGCTGCAGAAGGCGGGCTCGCCGCATTTCCCGGACCTCATGCCCGAGGCGATCAGGCCGCACCGCGAATGGGTCGGAACGCGCCTCAACATGTTCGTCCACGCCTACAACACCAATCTGGTGAAGAAGGAGGAGCTGCCGAAGTCCTACGAGGACTTTCTCGATCCGAGGTGGAAAGGGCGGCTGGGGATCGAGGCCGAGGACATCGACTGGTTTGCGATGGTGGTGAAGGAAATCGGCGAGGACAGGGGCCTGCGGCTTTTCCGCGAAATCGTCGCGAGGAACGGGCTCTCGGTGCGCAGGGGGCACACGCTGCTCGCGGGCCTCGTCGCCTCGGGCG
>VBDM01000280.1:0-5057 GCA_005881355.1 Betaproteobacteria bacterium | reverse complement strand
ACCCGCATGCCGCGGTGCTGTTCTACGATTTCGTGCTCGGGGAAGGACAGGCGATCCTGGTCACGGGGAATTACGTGCCGACCAACCGCAAGGCCGAGTCCGGCACTGCAAAGACGCGGCTGAAGTTCGTCGATCCGGCGGCGATGCTGGACGAAAGCGCGAAGTGGGAAAAGTTGTACGCCGAGATCATCACGCGGCAATCGAAATGAGCGCGAAGCGCTGACTGCCGCCCGTGCTCGTCCTCGAACACATCGTATCGGTCATAGGGCCGGTCTTCCTGATCATTGCGATCGGGTACGGCTATGGACGCCGCAACAGGCCCGACCTGAAATCGTTCAACCACGTTTCGCTCCATGTGCTGGGGCCGCTTCTGGTATTCACCTCGCTCGCCGGGGAGGACTTTCAGCTCAGGGGCAACGTCGCTTTCGTCGCGGGCGGCGTGGTGGTGATCCTCGTCTCGGGGCTGATCGCCTGGCCGATCGCGCACCTGGCGCGCGTCAGTCCTCGCACCTTCGTGCCCCCGATGATGTTCAACAACTGCGGCAACATGGGCCTGCCGCTCGCGGTGCTCGCCTTCGGCCGCGCCGGGCTCGCGGCGATGGTGCTGCTGCTCGTGGCGAGCACGCTGCTGCAGTTCACCCTCGGGAGCCGCATCGTCAGCCGCCACGCCGAATGGAAGGCGCTCGCGACCTCGCCGATGATCATCGCGAGCGTGCTGGGCCTCGTCTTCAGCGCGTTCGCATGGAAGGTGCCTTCGGCGCTGATGACCGGCCTGAAGATGCTCGGCGACGCGACGCTGCCGATGATGCTGTTCGCGCTCGGCGTGCGCCTGACCGGTCTGTCGAAGCGCGGCTGGCAGCTCGGCGTGCTGGGTGCGGTGGTCTGTCCGGTCGCGGGGATGGCGGGGGCGTACGTCGCGCAGCTTCTGCTGCGCCTCCCGGCCGGGCAGTTCGCGCAGCTCATGCTCTTCGCGAGCCTGCCGGCGGCGGCGCTCAACTACCTGCTCGCCGAACGCTACCAGCAGGAGCCGGAGCGGGTGGCGTCGCTGGTGCTGATCGGCAACGCCTTCGCCATCGTGTTCGTGCCGCTGGGGCTGACGCTGGGCCTGCATCCGGTTTGACGGCGCGCATCGGCGTCGGCCTCCGCGCGCTGATTCGCGAAGTCAAGCCGCGAAGCGGAGCCCGAGCTGCAGCAACTCATCCCACGCGTCGCCTTTGACCACACCCTTGATGACGCGGTCCACGGCCGCCGCGTGCTCCAGTGCGCGGAGCAGCGCGGCACGCGGGAGTTTCTTCGCGGCGCGGCCGACGAGCGCCTGCCGCGCATCGCCCCACACCCGCGCTTCGCGGCAGACCTCGACGAGCGACCGGCCCTTCGCCAGCCCGTCCTGCACGCGGCAGATGGCGCGTATCTCCTCGGCGAGGATCCACAGCACGCGCGGCGGCGCTTCGCCTTCGCCGCGCAGGCCCTCGAGCATGCGCGCAAGCCGCGCGCGCTCCCCGGAAAGCATCGCCTCGGTGAGCTTGGTCGCGTCGTAGCGCGCCACGTTCAGCACCGCTTCGCGAACGGCGTCGAAGTCGAGCTCCCCGGCGGGCAAAAGCAGCGCGAGCTTCTGGATCTCCTGGTGAGCGGCGAGCAGGTTTCCTTCGACGCAGTCGGCGAGAAACTGGAGGGTATCCGGCGCTGCGCTCTGCTTCTGCCGCGCGAGCCGCGCCGCGATCCACTCGGGAAGCCGCGCGCGCTCGACCGGATAGACGTTGACGACGACGCCCTTCGTTTCGAGCGCTTTGAACCAGGGAGACCCCTGGCCCGCCTTGTCGAGCCGCGGCAGCGTCACGAGGGTGAGCGCATCGGGCGGCAGCTTTGCGCAGAACGCCTCGATCGCCCCGGCGCCGTCGCTGCCGGGCTTGCCGGAGGCGAGGCGCAGTTCGATCAGCTTCTTGTCGCCGAAGAGCGAAAGGCTCGAGCCGCTTGCGCCGAGCTCGTTCCAGTCGAAGCCGCGCTCCGCGGCGAGCACCAGCCGCTCGGAAAACCCGTTTGCGCGCGCCCGCGCGCGGATCGCGTCGCCCGCTTCGAGCGCGAGCAGCGGCTCGTCGCCGTGTATCACATACAGCGGCCGGAGCTCGCGCTCGAGGTGCGCTTGCAGCTGTTCGAGCCTGAGATTGGCCATGCGCCGCGTGGCGCCTAGTCGGTCTGCGTCGGCACCGGCTTCGCCGCGACCAGGCGGCGCAGGATCTGCTGCACCATGTCGCTCTGCATGTCCCGGTAGAGCAGCGCTTCCTCGGCCTCCTTGGCGAGCACCTGGGCGTCGCTGTAGGCCATGTCGCGCGTGAGCAGGATCTCGCTCGTCGGCAGATACACCTGGCCGCCCTTGGGATCGGTGACGCGGAATCCCACGCGATAGCGGAGCTGGTATTCGCTCACCCGGCCTTGAGTGTTGAACGATAGGATGACCTTGTCGCGCAGCTCTGCGGTGAAGCCGAGGACGGCCTGCGCGGCGCCGACGCTGTCGACAAGGCGCGTCTTGCTCGCCACGGCGACGTTGCGCTTCAGCTCCACTACGAGCGGCGAGCCTCCCGGAATGTAAAGCGTCTCGAAAGGCAGCTCCGCCTGGCCGCGGAGCTGGAAGCCGCAGCCAGCGAGGAGCGCGGCCGCGGCGGCAACGTACAAGAGACGGTCAGACGACCACATTGACCAGCCGCCCGGGAACCACGACGACCTTCTTCACCGCCTGGCCATTGGTGTAGCGCGTCACCGCGTCGTGCGCGAGCGCAAGCTGCTCGAGCTGATTTCGGCGCGCGCATGTGGCCGCGGAGCTTGCCGTTGACCTGGAGAACGAGCTCGATTTCGTCTTGCTCCAGAGCTCTTGCGTCGGTCTCCGGCCAGGGAGCCTTGAGGACGTCCTTGCCGAAGCCGAGCTCGCGCCAGAGATAGTGCGAAATGTGCGGGGAAATCGGTGACAGCAGTAGAAGCAGAACCGACAGCCCTTCCTCGAAGATTTCGGCATGTGCTGCCGCCGGCTCTTTCGGTGCAGCACGCAACGCGTTCAGAATTTTTTGGCAGGCCGAGGTGACGGTGTTGAACTGCGCCCTAAGCACGTCGAAAGTCGCCTGCTTGAGGTTGAGGTGCACCTCGCGGCGCGTCCCGGCCAGTCCTTCAGGCAGTCTCACCCTTGCCAACGTGCGCTTGGCCGGCAGATTAGGCTGGATTGTCTGACGAAATTCGTATGCCGATTCCCATAAGCGGCTTAGGAAGCGCGACGCGCCCGCAACGCCTGCGTCTGACCACAGCAACGTCATCTCCGGCGGGCTCGTCGACATGATGAAGAATCGCGCGGTGTCCGCTCCATATTTCTCGATGAGATCCTGCGGGTCGACGCCGTTGTTCTTCGACTTCGACATGGTGCCGATGCCGTCGGACTCGACCGGCTTGCCGTCTGATCGAAGAACCGCACCGACGCGCTGGCCTTTGTCGTCGTGCTTGAGCTCCACGTCGGCGGGGTTGTAGTACGTGATGCGGCCGCCCCCTTCCTTGCGGTAGAAGATCTCGTTCAGCACCATGCCCTGGGTGAGAAGCTTCGTGAACGGTTCGCCCACGGAGATGAGGCCCAGATCGCGCATCACCTTGGTCCAGAAGCGCGAGTAGAGCAGGTGCAGGATCGCGTGCTCGATGCCGCCGATGTACTGGTCGACCGGCATCCAGTACTGCACGCGCTCGTCCACCGGGGCCTTCTCCTGATCCGGGCAGGCAAAGCGCAGGAAGTACCAGGACGAATCGACGAAGGTGTCCATGGTGTCGGTTTCACGCTTCGCCGCCTTGCCGCATTTCGGACACTTGCAATTCACGAACGAAGGCGTCTTGGCGAGCGGATTGCCGGTGCCGTCGGGCACGAGGTTTTCCGGGAGGACGACCGGGAGCTCGCCGTCGGGAACCGGAACATCGCCGCACGACGGACAATGCACGATGGGAATCGGCGTGCCCCAATAGCGTTGGCGCGAGATGCCCCAGTCGCGAAGGCGCCAGGTGATCTGCTTGTCGCCCAGGCCCTTCCTCTTCAGGTCCGCGGCGATGGTTTCGACTGCGGCCCGATAGTCGAGGCCATCGTACTTGCCCGAGTTCACGCAGCGGCCGTAGTCCGCGTACCAGGGTTGCCAGGCATCGGTCGAATACGGTTTGCCCCCGACGTCGATCACGGGCTTGATCGGCAGGCCGTAGTTCTTCGCGAACGCGAAATCGCGCTCGTCGTGCCCGGGCACGCCCATCACCGCGCCTTCGCCGTAAGCCATCAACACGTAGTTGCCGACCCAGACTTCGATTTTCTCGCCGCTGATCGGATGCGTGACGAAAAGGCCAGTGGGCATGCCTTTCTTGTCGAGCTGGGCGAGGTCGGCTTCCATCATCGGGCCGCGTTTGCATTCCTCGACGAAGGCGGCGAGCTTCGGGTCCGATTTCGCCGCATGCGCGGCGAGCGGGTGCTCGGCGGCGACGGCACAGAAGGTGGCGCCCATCAGCGTGTCGGCGCGCGTGGTGAACACGCGCAGGAGCTTTTTCTCGCCGCCCAGCTCGTAGGGGAAGCCGATGTTGACGCCATGGCTCTTGCCGATCCAGTTGGCCTGCATCGTCTTCACGCGCTCGGGCCAGCCCGGAAGCTCGTCGAGCGAAGCGAGCAGCTCCTCGGCGTAAGCGGTGATCCGCAAGTAGTACATCGGGATTTCGCGCTTCTCGATGAGCGCCCCGGTGCGCCAGCCGCGGCCGTCGATCACCTGTTCGTTGGCGAGCACCGTCTGGTCCACGGGGTCCCAGTTCACCGTGCCGGTCTTCTTGTACACCAGGCCGCGCTCGAGCATGCGCAAGAACAGCCACTGGTTCCAGCGATAGTACCGGGGCGAGCAGGTCGCCAGCTCGCGCTCCCAGTCGATCGCGAACCCCAGCGACTGGAGTTGCTTTTTCATGTAGGCGATGTTGTCGTAGGTCCACTTCGCCGGCGGCACGCCGTTTGCCATCGCGGCGTTTTCGGCGGGCAGACCGAAGGCGTCCCAGCCCATCGGCTGGAGCAC
>VBDM01000279.1 GCA_005881355.1 Betaproteobacteria bacterium | reverse complement strand
GCCATTTGGCGGAGAGGGCGGGATTCGAACCCGCGTTAGGCTATTAACCTAAACACGCTTTCCAGGCGTGCGACTTAAACCGCTCATCCACCTCTCCGTTCGTGCCGCGGATTTTACGCGAGCGGGCCAGAGAGCGCGACCCGGCTAGGTAGACTGCTTGAGCTGCTCGAGGATCGCCGGATTCTCCAGCGTCGAGACGTCCTGCTTGATCTCCTCGCCCTTGGCGATCGAGCGCAGCAGGCGCCGCATGATCTTGCCCGAGCGCGTCTTGGGCAGGTTGTCGCCGAAGCGGATGTCCCTGGGCTTGGCGATCGCTCCGATCTCCTTCGCCACCCAGTTGCGCAGCTCCTCGGCGAGTTTCTTCGCGTCCTCGCCGGTCGGGCGCGGGCCCTTGGTCACCACGAACGCGACCACCGCTTCGCCCGTCATCTCATCCGGCCTGCCGACCACCGCGGCCTCGGCGACGAGCTTGGTGTTCGCCACCAGCGCCGATTCGATCTCCATGGTGCCAAGACGGTGGCCGGAAACGTTGAGAACGTCGTCGATGCGGCCCATGATGCGGAAGTAGCCGTCCTTGTCGCGGCTCGCGCCGTCGCCCGCGAGGTAATACTTGCCCCTGAACTCGGGCGGGAAGTAGCTCTTCTTGAACCGCTCGGGATCGCCCCAGATGGTGCGGATGATCCCGGGCCACGGGCGCTTGATCACGAGGATGCCGCCCTTGCCCTTCTCGACGTCGTGGCCGGTCTCGTCCACGATCGCCGCCATGATTCCCGGCAGCGGCATGGTGCAGGAGCCCGGCTTCAAGGCATGTACGCCGGGAAGCGGCGTGATCAGATGGCTGCTGGTTTCGGTCTGCCACCAGGTATCGACGATCGGGCAGCGCTTGTCGCCGACGGTGTTGTAATACCACATCCACGCCTCGGGGTTGATCGGCTCGCCGACCGTCCCGAGAATGCGCAGCGATTTCAGGTCGTATTTCTTCGGCAGATCGCCGCCCGCTTTGATGAGCGTGCGGATCGCGGTCGGCGCCGTGTAGAACACCGTCACTTTGTGGTCCTGGATCATCTTCCAGAAGCGCCCCGCATCGGGCCACACGGGCACGCCTTCGAACATGATCTCGGTCGCGCCCACGGCGAGCGGCCCGTAGGTGCAGTAGCTGTGCCCGGTCACCCAGCCCACGTCGGCCGTACACCAGAACACGTCGGTCGGCTTGTAGTCGAACACCCACTTCATGGTGATGATCGTCATCAGCAGGTAGCCGCCGGTGGAGTGCTGCACGCCCTTCGGCTTGCCGGTAGAACCCGACGTGTACAGGATGAAGAGCGGATGCTCGGCGTTCACCCAGGTCGGCTCGCAGGTGTCCGCCTGGCCCTTGATCAGGTCGTGCCACCACTTGTCGCGCGGGCTATTCATGCTGACTTTGGTGCCGGTGCGTTGGTACACGACGACGTCCTTCACGCCTTCGCAGCCGCCCAACGCGAAGGCTTCGTCCACGGCCGGCTTGAGCGGGATCTCCTTGCCGCCGCGCATCTGCCCGTCGGCGGTGATCACCGCCACCGCGCCGGCGTCGATGATGCGCTCCTGCAGGCTCTTCGCAGAGAAGCCGCCGAACACCACCGAGTGCGTCGCGCCTATCCTCGCGCAGGCCTGCATCGCCGTCACCACCTCGATCGACATCGGCATGTAGATGACGACGCGGTCGCCTTTCTTGATGTCGAGCGACTTGAGCGCGTTCGCGAACTGGCAGACCTTGTGGTAGAGCTGCCTGTAGGTGATCCTCGTGACCTTGCCGTCGTCCGCCTCGAAGATGATGGCGGTCTTGTCGCCTTGCGTCTTCAGATGCCGGTCGAGACAGTTGTAGGACGCGTTCAGCTCGCCGTCGTAAAACCACTTGAAGAACGGCGCGTTCGATTCGTCGAGCACCTTGGTGAAGGGCTTGCGCCAGAGCACGTGCTCCCTGCCGAGCCGGCCCCAGAAGCCCTCGAAATCGCGGTTGGCCTCGTCGCACAGCGCCTGGTAGGCCGCAGGCCCGGACACGTTGGCCTGCTTGACGAACTCCGGGGAAGGCGGAAACAGCCGGTCTTCCTGGAGCACCGACTCGATTGTCGCAGCGACCATTGGCAAGCCTCCTCTGTGTTCCTTTGCGGCCGGGTGTTGAAAAAGAGCGGACAAAGTCTACCGTTGCGGACGGTGCGCCGCAACCGAGAAGACCAAGGGAAGAGGTCCCGCGCGGCGGGCAGTATACTCACGGTTTTCGTCTTCCCGCGGCACCCGTCCGGGCATCGACATGACCACGATCAGGCAGGAAGACCTCGTTCAAAGCGTCGCTGACGCGCTGCAGTACATCAGCTACTATCATCCGCGCGATTACGTCCGGCACCTCGCCCGCGCCTACGAGCGCGAGCAATCGCCGGCGGCGAAGGACGCCATCGCCCAGATCCTAACCAACTCGCGAATGTGCGCCGAAGGCCACCGCCCGATCTGCCAGGACACGGGCATCGTCAACGTGTTTCTCAAGATCGGTATGGATGTGCGCCTCGAGGATTTCAGGGGCTCGGTCGCCGATGCGGTGAACCAGGGTGTGCGCCGCGCCTATCTGCATCCGGACAACAAGCTGCGCGCCTCCATACTCGACGACCCGCAGTTCGCGCGCGTGAACACGAAGGACAATACGCCCGCGGTCGTCAGCATGGAGCTCGTACCGGGAAAAACGATCGAGGTCGACGTCGCGGCCAAGGGCGGCGGATCGGAGGCCAAATCGAAGTTCGCGATGCTCAATCCCTCCGACTCCGTGGTCGAGTGGGTGCTGAAGACCGTGCCCACCATGGGCGCGGGCTGGTGCCCGCCCGGGATGCTCGGCATCGGGATCGGCGGCACCGCCGAAAAAGCCATGGTGCTCGCGAAAGAAGCGCTGATGGAGCCGATCGACATGTCGGATC
>VBDM01000278.1 GCA_005881355.1 Betaproteobacteria bacterium | reverse complement strand
GCTCGCGCACGCGGCGAGCGCCAAGGCCGCCGTGGCCACGACGAAACGGGCGATTCGCGTCATGTCTACTCCTTTTGGTCTGCCGCGGACTTGCTCAGGCCGCTCCCTTCACGACCCGCACGACGAAACTCAACTGCTGATTTCGTCACTTCATGATCGGCATGCCGAAGTTGGCGCCGGGGTTGACGCCCTCGCGCCAGCGCGCGGTCACCGTCTTGATTCGGGTGTAGAAGCGCACGCCCTCCGGACCATGCTGGTTCATGTCTCCGAAAATCGAGTGCTTCCAGCCGCCGAAGCTGTGGAACGAGAGCGGCACCGGGATCGGCACGTTGATCCCCACCATCCCGCAGTTCACCTTGTGCGTGAAGTTGCGGGCCACGTCGCCGTTCCTCGTGAAGATCGCCACGCCGTTGCCGTATTCGTGGTCGGAAGGCAGCGCCACGGCCTCGTCGAAATTCCTGGCCCTTACCACCGACAGCACCGGCCCGAAGATTTCCTCCTTGTAGATGCGCATCGAGGGCATCACCTTGTCGAACAGGCTGCCGCCGAGGAAGAAACCGTCGGGGTGCTCGGACACTTTGAAGTCGCGCCCGTCGACGACGAGGCTCGCGCCTTCCTTCACGCCGAGGTCCACATAGCCTTTGACCTTGTCGCGATGCTCGCGCGTCACCAGCGGCCCCATCTCCGATGAATTGTCGGTCGAGGGCCCGATTTTCAGCTTCTTGATCTTCGGGGTCATCGCTTCGATCAGCTCGTTCGCGGTGCGGTCGGTCACCGGAACGGCCACCGAGATCGCCATGCAGCGCTCTCCCGCCGAGCCGTAGGCCGCGCCCATCAGCGCCTCGGCTGCAACTTCGATGTCCGCGTCGGGCATCACCACCATGTGGTTCTTCGCGCCACCCAGCGCCTGCACACGCTTGCCGTTGACCGAGCCGGTCGCAAAAACGTACCTGGCGATCGGCGTCGAACCGACGAAGCTCACCGCGGCTACGCGCTGATCGGTGAGCAGCGTATCGACCGCCTCCTTGTCGCCGTTCACCACGTTCAGCACGCCGGGAGGCGCGCCCGCCTCGATCATCAGCTCGGCGAGCCGCAGCGGGCAGGACGGGTCTTTTTCCGAAGGCTTCAGGATGAACGTATTGCCGCAGGCGATCGCGACCGGGAACATCCACATCGGCACCATCGCCGGGAAATTGAACGGTGTGATGCCCGCGCACACCCCGAGAGGCTGGCGCAGCGAGTACAGGTCCATCCCGGTCGAGATGTTGTCCGAGTACTCGCCCTTCATCAGGTGCGGCATACCGCAGGCGAACTCGACCACTTCAAGCCCGCGCTGGACCGAGCCCTTCGCATCCGAGAGCACCTTGCCGTGCTCGGAGGAGACGAGGAGCGCGAGCTCCTCCATGTGCCGCTCGATCAGCTCCTTGAAGCGGAACATCACGCGCGCCCGCGTGACGGGCGAGGTCTCGGACCAGCCGGCGAACGCCTCTTTGGCATTGGCGATCGCGCGCTCGACCTCGGCTTTCGAAGCAAGCGGTACTTTGGCGGCGAGCGCGCCGGTCGTGGGGTTGAATACGTCGCCGAAGCGGCCTCTTTCGCCGGGGACGTGCTTGCCGCCGATGAAATGGCTCAGTTCGCGGACTTTCGCAAGCGCGGCGTCACGGGTATTCATGGCATTTCCTTCAGCAAGCTAGTTCACCGTCGCCCCGGAGTCGCGGACGACCTTCCCCCATTTGTCGTAGTCGGCCTTGAGGTAGGCGCCGAACTGCCCGGGCGTGTCCGGGTCGGGCTCCATGCCGGTCGGGGCGAGGAGCTTCTTCACCTCGTCGGCGCGCACGAGCTTCCCGATCTCGCCGTTCAGCTTGGCGACGATTTCGCCCGGCGTGCCGGACGGGGCGAGCACGCCTATCCAGACGGTGGCCTCGTAGCCGGGCACGCCCGCTTCCGCGATGGTCGGCACGTCGGGCATCTCGGGGGAGCGCTTCGCCGTGCTCACCCCGAGCGCCTTCAGCCTTCCGGACTTCATGTGCGGGATCGCGATCGGCGTGCCCACGAAGCTCACCTTGACGATCCCCGACATCAGGTCCTGCTGCGCCGGCCCGCTGCCCTTGTACGGCACGTGGTTGAGCTTGATGCCGGTCATGTACATGAAGAGCTCCGTGACGAGGTGCTGCGCGCCGCCGTTGCCCGAGCTCGCGAAATCGATCTTGCCGGGCTGCTTCTTCGCAGCCGCGATCAGCTCCTTCACCGAATTCACCCCGAGCGAAGGATGCACGACGAGGACATACGGCCCGGAAGCGATGCGGATCACGGGCGTGAAGTCGGCGAGCGTGTCGTACGGCATGTTCTTGTACACGTGAGGGGCGATCACGAAGGGACTCGCGGTGAGCAGCAGCGTGTAGCCGTCGGCCCTGGACTTTGCGACGAAGTCGGTGCCGATCGTGCCGCCCGCGCCGGCCCGGTTCTCGACGAAGAACTGCTGTCCGAGCGACTCGGAGAGCTTCTGGGCGATGATGCGCCCGGGGATGTCGGTCGTGCCTCCCGGGGAGAGCGGAATCACGATCCGCACCGGGCGCGTCGGATAGCCTTGCGCCGCCGCCACCGACGCGAACAGCAGGCCGCACGCGGCAAAGCCGGACAATGCTTTCGTCATCCTCAGGGGTCTCCTACGCGGTCCTCGATCCTGACCCACGCCTCACCCCCGGTACGCCGGCTCCGGCTGCGAGAAGAACGAGTGCAGGATGTGGTACACCATCAGGTAGTTCTTCTGCTGGAAGCTCGCGTGCGAGACGCCGGCCATCACCGCGAACTGCTTGTCCGGATTGGGCAGCCGCTTGAAGAATTCGATCAGATCCTCGATGGACGCGATTCCGTCCCACTGCCCGCGCATGACGATCGTGGGGACCGTTCCAGCGCGACGATGGCCTCGGCGAAAGCGTCGACGGTCGCCTTGTCCGCGGTGCCGGGATGATCGCGCTCGAAGATGCTCTGCACGAAGGCGCGGTCGATCGGCCGGCGGTTTTTCGCGGCGAACTCGGGCAGCTTCTTCCTGCGCTCGGCGAGCGTGGGACTCCCCTCGCCGGTCCACACGAACGCGTCGAGCGCAAGGCGCGCCACGCGCTCGGGGTGCGCTTGAGCGAACAGGGCCGCCCGCAGCGCGCCGGAAGAGATTCCGTAGACGAGCAGCTTCTTCCCGCCGGTCGCCTCGAGGATGTATTCGCTGCCCGCTTCGATGTCGTC
>VBDM01000277.1 GCA_005881355.1 Betaproteobacteria bacterium | reverse complement strand
ACCGTCGACAACCGCGCGTGGGAGTAGCGCGAAGCGGTCATCAACTCAAGGAGGAGATCACAATGAAACGCTTGTCTGCCGTCACCGCGGGACTGGTTATCGCGTTCAGCGTTTTCGGTTGTTCATACATGCCGGGTCAGTCCGACGCAGGCTGGGTCGTGCTCATCGACGGCACCGCCGGCCTGGAAAACTTCAACCCCATCGGCGAGGCCAACTGGAGAGCGGAGGACGGCGCCATCGTGGCCGACAAGGGCAAGGGCTGCTATCTCGTCTCGAAGAACTCCTACAGGGACTTTCAGATCAGGGCGGAGTTCTGGGCGGATCACACCACCAACAGCGGCGTTTTCATCCGCTGTACCGATCCGAACAAGGTCGGCGCCACAAGCGCCTACGAGGTGAACATCTACGACCAGCGCCCGGAGCCGGACTACGGCACCGGCGCGATCGTCAACGTGGCCAAGGTCGCGCCCATGCCGAAAGCCGGCGGCAAGTGGAACACTTATGAGATCACGGCCAAAGGCTCGCAGCTGACCGTCGTGCTGAACGGGGTGCAAACCGTCGACGTTCAGGACAGCAAGCATGCGGAGGGACCGTTCGCCCTCCAGTTCGGCAACGGCCCCAAAGACGCCCCCGGCGGCGCCATCAAGTGGCGCAAGGTGCAGATCAGGTCGCTGTAGTCCCGCGCCGATCCAGGAACTCCAGCAGCCGCGGGGGAGCGGTTTCCTCCGTCTGGCCATCGGGAAGCACGTCCCAGTACTCCGCCCTCGGCAGACACTCTTCCAGGTACCTCGCCGCTGAGGTCGCGTGCGAGGCATCGTGTCCGGGAATGACGAGCGCGGGGATGTCGAGCTTCAGCATGTCCTCCGGCTCGGCGCCCGGCGCGGTGTCGCGGTCAAAGAGCGTGCGGCACATCCCGGTGACGAGCTGCTTGTAGTTCCCGACGTCGAGCTTCGCATAGGCATCGGCGAACGCGCGGTCGTTTTTGATCACCGAAGCCCAGGGTCCGCCTCTCGGCTCCGCGTTGAAGGGCTTGCCTTCCTGCATCACGAGCGAAACCACGCCCCCGAGGCCGTGCTGCTCGACGTAGGCGAGGTGGTCGGCGAAGCGCTTGTGCGTGCTGATGCGGTACTTCGCGCCGCCGACCGGCCAGTAGAGGATCATGCTCAGCACCATCTCGGGATGGGCGACGCCGAAGGCGACCACCGGGCAGCAGCCCATGCAGCCGCCCAGAAGATGCGCGCGCTTGAAGTTCAGGTGCGCGAGCAGCCCCTTCCCTTGAGCCACGTAGTGGGCCCAGGTGATATGCTCGACCCGGCCGCCCGATTGCCCCGTCTCGCGCCGGTCGAAGATGATGCAGCTGTATTTTTTCGGAAGGTGATCTAGCAACTTGATGCGGGCGTACACGCCTTGCGTCGTCCACTTGTCCAGGGTCGCATCGAAGCCCGCGGGCGAATACATCAGCAAAGGCGGACCTTCGCCGATCACTTCATAGCGCGTCCTGATGCCGTCGACGAGAGCGGTGGGCACGTCAATCGCCTTTGATCTGCCGGCCCGAGCGCACGTCGTCGATCAGGGCGCGGAGGGCATCGAGGGAGAGCTTCGCGGTATTGCCGTAGGTCTCGGTCTCGGCATCGATCCACTTCGCCGCATAGCCGATGGCGGTGTGCGCGAGGCGCACGCGTCCGTCGAGCCACGGCCCTCCGCCCAGGCCCCCGATGACCGGAATGGAAACCGCGCGCACGACGGCAGGGCCGGCGACGGGACCCGAGTGCCTGAAGTCCAGAATCGAAGCGCCGGCGTCTTGCAATCGCTTGGCCTCTTCCACCAGCTTGTCGACGGGAAGGTTCTCGCCGCGGAACTCGGCGAAAACCGGGACGCCCGCGCGAACGATCGCTTTCACCACGCCGGGATCGCCCAGGACCTTCACCATGTCTGCGCCGCCCTCTTTAGCGAGGCGAAGCGCGGCGCTCACCGCGGCGTCGGCGCCTGCTTGCACCGGACCATTGGGCACATCACAACTGACGAGGGCGCGCTTCGCGCCGCGGCGCACGGCTTTGCAGCAGATCAGCATCTCGTCCACCGTGACTTCAGCGTCCGTCGCGTGCCCCCAGAGATTCACGCCGACGGAATCGCCCACCGAGATGAGATCCACCCTCGCGCGGTCTGCGATCTGCGCGATCTGGTAGTCCCACGCGACCACTCCGACGATTTTTTTCCCGTCGCGCTTCATTTGCTGAAGCTCCGGAAGCGTCACTTTCTCCATGGTGTTCATCGCTTGCCCGGCGAAGCGCCGGCGAGCCGCCGGATCGCGCTGATAATCGCGCCCGGATCGGCGCGGTTCTTCCCGGCGATGTCGAGCGCGCTGCCGTGGGCGACAGACGAGAAGAGCACCGGCGTGCCGATCGTAAGCGCCGCCGTGCCAGAGAACGCATGGGTCTTCGCCATGATGTGTCCCTGGTCGTGGACCATCACGACGAAGGCGTCGTAGCCTTTTTTCAGGAACATCGTGTCGGCGCCGAACGGGCCTTCGGCGGCGACGCCGTTCTTCTTTGCGTCCGCGATCGCAGGGCCGATGATCTCTTGTTCCTCGTCGCCGAAGAGGCCGCCTTCCCCCGCGTGAGGGTTGAGGCCCGAAACGGCGATGCGCGGGGAGGCGAGGCCCATGCGCCGCAGCGCCGAGTCCGCCGAGCGGATCGCGTGCAGGACGCGGTCGCGGGTTATGAGCCTGATCGCGCGGCGCAAGCTCACGTGCAGCGTCGCGTGGGCGATGCGCATTTCGGCGCCGCCCGAGTCGAAGCAGATCATGAGGAAGGCATCATCGGGCGGGACGCTGGTGCAGCGCGCGACGAAGGTGGGATAGCCGTCGAACTCGATGCCCGCGAGCTTGATCGAGCTCTCGGTCTGCGGGGCGGCGACCACTGCGTCCACCTCGCCCGCGAGCGCGGCATCGATCGCGGCCTTGGCCGAGTCGAGCGCCGATTCGCCGTGCGGCGCGGCGATCGCGCCGATGTGAAGCTCGCCCGGGGAGAACTGCTTGCGCTCGAAGAGGGTCACCGTGCCGTCCGTCCAGCTCGCCTCCGCGGCGCGCGCGACGGAACGGATATCCGGCTTCAGGCCGCAGGCGGCGGCGTGCGTCTCGAGCACGCCGCGGTCGCCGACGAGGAGCGCCCGGCAGATTTTTCTTACCTGCGGGTCGAGCGCCGCCTTGAGCGCGATCTCCGGCCCGATCCCGGCCGGGTCGCCGGTGGAGATGGCGATGCGCGGCAGCCCCATCAATCCACTTTCACCTGGGCCGATTCGATCACGCTCTTCCAGCGCTCCCCGTCCCGCAGCATGAACGCGGCCATCTCGGCGGGCGTGCCGCCGATCGGCTCGGCGGACATTGCGGCGAGCCTCTTCGCCACGTCGGGCTGGCGGATCGCCTCGGCCACCGCGGCGGAGAGCTTTTCGGCGATCGGCGCCGGCGTCTTCGGCGGCGCCACGATGCCGAACCACGTCACGGAGGTGAAGCCGGTAAGGATCTCCGACATCGCCGGCACGTCCGGAAGCGAGGCGATGCGCTTCTCCGCGCACACTGCGAGCACCCGCAGCTTGCCGCTCCTCACGTGCTGCAGCGTCACACCGAGATTGTCGAAGCTGAAGTCGATCTCCCCGCTCATGAGCGCGGCGATCGCCGGCGCCGAGCCCTTGTAGGGGACGTGCGTGATTTTCAGCCCGCCGGCCATCGATTTGAACAGCTCCGCGGTCAGATGAGACGTCGTGCCGTTGCCCTGCGAGCCGTAGTTGAGCTTGCCCGGCTCCGACCTGGCCATGGCGATCAGGTCCTGCACGCGGTTCGCGGGAAGCTTCGGGTTGACGAGCAGGACGTTCGGAATCGCACCCATGATGGCGACAGGCACGAACTGCGCCGGATCGAACGGAAGCTTGCTGTACAGGTTCTGGTTGACGATCAGCGGCCCCGGCGCCGTCGCGAACAGCGTGTAGCCGTCGGGTTCCGCCCTGTAGGCGGCTTCGGCGCCGACGTTGCCGCCGGCGCCCGGGCGGTTTTCTACCAGAACGGGCTGCCCCCACTTGGCGCCGAGCTTCTCGGCGAAGATGCGCGGCATGAGATCGGCGCTGCCGCCGGCGGGGTAGGGCACGATGATCCTGATCGGCCTCGCCGGGTAATCCTGCGCGTGCGCGGATGCGCAGAGCGCGAGCCCGAACACGGCGGCGAGAAAAAATCGTCGGGTCATGTTTCCTCCTCGGTCTCGACGGTATTTTACCGGTGCTAGAATCCGCTTGATCACCTAATTGCCTCCAGGAATTCATGTCCGCAGCGCCCGAAACCCGCGCCTGGCCCGCCGAAGGCGTCACGCGCGTTCCCTACTGGGTGTACC
>VBDM01000288.1:2517-5604 GCA_005881355.1 Betaproteobacteria bacterium | reverse complement strand
GAAAATGAGAGCATGCTTCCGACGACGGGTGTAGGCCGAGTGCGGGCTGCTCTTCCTTACCCTGAAACAGGTACGGAGAGCCGTCCGTCCAGGAGGACTGAATTCGCTGATCGAGGGAGCAAGAGCAGAGGATGCGATTCCCGCGCAATTTAGACGCATTTTGAGCTGGGGAAATGGCGTGCAAACCGCAACAGCCGTCCGTCAAGTAACCGGTCTGTGGCATGTGGGTTTGATCGCGGGCGTCTATTTTGTCGCGGCCAGGATGTCGCTGGCGCTCGCAATCCCGCCCGGCTACGCCACCGCCGTGTGGCCGCCGTCGGGTATCGCGCTTGCGGCAATACTGCTGTCAGGCGGCCGTATCTGGCCGGGAATATGGATCGGTGCCGCGCTGGTCAATCTTACGGTCGAAGCATCCTTCATTACGGCGGCGCTCGTGGCCACCGGTAACACCCTCGAGGCATTCGTCGGAGGCAGTCTGATTCGGCGATATGTCGGCATCCCCCGCCGTTTCGAGCGCGGTGAAGATGTCGTCAAGTTCATCGTTTTGTCCGCCTTGAGCCCGGCCATCGCCGCAACGGTCGCGCTCGTACCGCTCACGCTCGGCCACGCGCTGTCGTGGCTGGAGATCCTCAGGAACTGGTGGACATGGTGGCAGGGAGACGTCGCGGGAATCATCATCGTCACGCCGCTGATTTTGAGCTGGAGTGCCGGCAACACCGTGGCTTGGCCGCCGCAAAAGAAACTGGAAGCGGCTTACTTCGGATTGCTTTTACTTATCACCGCTACGGCGATTTTAGTCGCGGACTCCAGGTACTTTGCGCCTTTTTCACTGACCTTCGTAAGCTTGCCGTTCATTATCTGGGCCGCATTCCGCTTTGGCCTGCGTGAGGTCACCACGACAACCACCGTAGTGTGCGCTATCGCCGTGTGGTACACGCTCGAACGCCACGACCTTTCTTCTTTCGGATCGCTGAACGAATCGCTGTTGATGCTGCTGACGTTTATCAGCATGGTGGTAGTTACCGGGCTAGCGCTCGTCACTGTGATCGGCGAACGCAGTCGTACCCTGGATGAATTGCGCAAAGGGCACAACAAGCTTGAATCCCCGGCGCGTGGACACAGGCCGGAGCCGAACAAGATCGACCGCAGGCTCCTTGAGGACAGCGGGGAACGCAGAGCTGCCGAGAAGGCATTGCGCGACAGCGAAGAGCGCTTTCGCCCGAGGGATCCCCCTGCACCGTTGCGCGTTCTGATTGTGGAAGACCAGGCCGCGGATGCCGAACTGATAATCCGTGAGTTCGGCCACGCAGGGTACCGGATTGACTGGCGGCGTGTGGAAACCGAGTCGGACTACGCCGCCGCGGTTGAAAGTCTGCCGGACATCATCCTGGCGGATTACTCCGTACCCCAATTCGGCGCACTGCGAGCATTAGAGTTTCTGCGCGCACGCGGCGCGGATATACCTCTCATCGTCGTTACCGGCTCGCTGCGCGACGAAGCGGCGGCGGAATGCATCAGGCGGGGCGCCGCCGATTACCTGTTGAAAGACCGCCTTGCACGCTTGCCGGAAGCAGTCGCGCGGGCATTGGAGAAGAAGGGGCTGCGCGAGGAACAGGAGCGCGCCGCGCGGGCATTGCGGGACAGCGAGCGCCTAAAAGACGCAATCATCAAATCGGCATTGGATTGCGTCATAACCATCGACCACCAGGGACATATCGTCGAATTCAACCCGGCCGCGGAGTCGACGTTTGGTTTCAAACGCGAAGACATACTGGGCAAGCCCATGGCCGAGCGGATTATTCCGCCGCGTCTGCGTGAGGGGCACCTTCGCGGGTTTGCGCATTTGCTTGCGACCGGAGAAGGCCCGATCCTCGGGAGGCGGCTTGAGCTGGCTGCAATCCGTGCCGACGGAACGGAGTTTCCCGTCGAACTCACCGTCTCGGCCACCGGTTCGTCGGAGACCCCCTTATTTACGGCGTACGCACGAGACATATCCGAACGCAAGCTTGCGGAAGAGAAAATCAGGCGACTCAACCGCGTTCACGCCGTGTTGAGCGGGATCAATGCCTTGATCGTCAGGACGCGCGACCGCCGGAATCTCTTCGACGGGGCCTGCCGCATCGCGGTGGAACAGGGGGGATTCGGGACGGCGTGGATCGGTATGCTCGACCGGGACTCGATGGAAGTCACCCCGGTCGCATGGTCCGGGTTCGGCGCGGAGGAAATCGTGATCGTCGGCAGCAAGGCCACGGCGCGAAGCGATGTGCCCGAAGGGCGGGGCTTGTTGGGACGCGCAGTAAGGGAGAAGAGGCCCGTCTTCAGCAACGACATCAGCACCGAGCCCGGCGGAGGAGGAAAGCGAAGACAGGCGGCGATCGAGCGCGGCTATCGCTCGCTCATCGTGCTGCCCCTGATGGTGGAGGACGCGGCAGCCGGGATCCTCGCGCTGTGTGCCAGGGAGCCGGATTTTTTTACCGACGAAGAGGTGAAGCTGCTGAGTCAGCTTGCGGGCGACATTTCACTCGCCCTGGAGCACATCGGCAAGGAAGAAAAGCTCAATTACCTCGCCTATTACGACGTCCTTACCGGGTTGCCCAACCGTGCGCTGTTCCATGAGCGCCTCAGCCACCAGCTGCGCGTTGCCGAGCAGAAGAAAACGAAGGTGATGCTGTTGCTGGGCGACGTGAAGCGGTTCCGATTCATCAACGAATCCCTGGGACGTCATTCCGGCGATACGTTGCTGCGAGAACTCGCCGTCCGCGTCAAGAACCGATGGCCCGATCCGGACAACGTGGCGCGAATATCCGCCGATTGCTTCACCGGCATTTTGGCCGATTTTGAGGACGAGGCGGACATCGTTCACCTGCTTGAGAAATCGATACCCGAAGTCCTTGGCCCGGCGTTCAAAGTCGACGACAAGGAACTCATTGTTTCGATGACCTGGGGCATCTCGGCATTTCCGGCAGACGGCAACGACGCAGACACGTTGTTCAAGAACGCGGAGGCCGCACTGAAAAAGGCGAAGGCATCGGGTGAACGTTTCCTGTTCTATCAGCCCGAAATGAACGCGAGGGTGGCGGAAACTCT
>VBDM01000288.1:0-2512 GCA_005881355.1 Betaproteobacteria bacterium | reverse complement strand
CCTGGACCGGCAGCAGTTCGTACTGCACTATCAGCCCAAGATTGAACTCGCCAACGGGTCTATCAGCGGCCTTGAAGCGCTGATCCGCTGGAACGATCCGGAAACCGGACTGGTCCCGCCGATGCAGTTCATTCCGCTGCTCGAGGAAACAGGCATGATCCTCGAGGCCGGGCGGTGGGCCATCCTCGAGGCGCTCAAGGACTATGAAGAGTGGTCCAGGCAGGGATTGAAGCCGCCGCGGATCGCAGTAAACGTTTCGCCCATTCAACTCAGGCAGAAGGGATTCGTGGACGTCGTGCGCGATGCGATCAGCGCATCCGGAACCGGGTCTCCCGGCTTGGACCTCGAAATCACGGAGAGCCTGATCATGGAAGACATCGTGGGCAACATCGAGAAGCTACGCGCAATAAGGGACCTTGGGGTGAATATCGCCATCGATGACTTCGGGACGGGGTACTCGTCGCTGGGTTATCTTGCAAAGCTGCCGGTCAACGCGCTGAAGATCGACCGCTCGTTCATCATCACCATGGCCAAGGATCCGGACAGCATGAACATCGTGTCTACCATCATTTCACTGGCCCATACCCTCAACTTGAAGGTCGTGGCGGAAGGAGTGGATTCCGAGGAGCAGTCGCGACTCCTGAGCGCATTGAAGTGCGACGAGATTCAGGGTTACCTCTTCAGCAGACCCCTGCCTGCGGCGCAGGTGAAAGCAAAGTTTCTCGCCGCCGCGGGGGCGACGACATAAACCTTGCGGTGCTCGTTATGCGGCGGCTCGGGAGGCGCACAGAATGCCCGGTCTTGCCCTCTCGAGCTGCTGTAAGGCCTTACCCCGTCCCGCCGACCGTCAACCCGTCTATCCTAAGCGTCGGCTGCCCCACGCCGACCGGAACGCTCTGGCCTTCCTTGCCGCAGGTGCCGACGCCCGAGTCGAGCTCGAGGTCGTTGCCGACCATGGAAACGCGCGTCAGCACGTCCGGGCCGTTTCCGATCAGCGTGGCGCCTTTCACCGGGTAGGTGACTTTTCCGTCCTCGATCATGTAAGCCTCGGAGGCGGAAAACACGAACTTGCCGTTGGTGATGTCCACCTGCCCGCCCCCGAAGTTGACCGCGTAGAGGCCCTTCTTCACCGAGGCGATGATGTCCCTCGGGTCCTTGCTCCCGTTCAGCATGTAGGTGTTGGTCATGCGCGGCATCACGACGTGCGCAAAAGACTCGCGCCGCCCGTTGCCGGTGACGGGAACGCCCATCAGGCGCGCGTTCAGGCTGTCCTGCATGTAGCCGCGCAGCACGCCGTCCTCGATCAGCGTGTTGCACTGAGTGGGATTGCCCTCGTCGTCGATATTGAGCGAGCCGCGCCGTCCGGGCAGCGTGCCGTCGTCCACGACGGTGACGCCGCGCGCCGCGACGCGCTCGCCGATCCTTCCGCAGAACGCGGAGGAGCCCTTGCGGTTGAAATCGCCCTCGAGGCCGTGGCCGATCGCTTCGTGCAGCAGCACCCCGGGCCAGCCCGGCCCGAGCACCACCGTCATGCTTCCCGCCGGCGCGGGACGCGACTCCAGGTTGAGGAGCGCCTGGTCGACCGCCTGGTCCGCGTATTCCTTCAGCCGCTCCTCGGTGAAGTGCGCGTAGTCGCTGCGCCCGCCGCCGCCGGAGGAGCCCTGCTCGCGCCGGCCGTTCTCCTCGGCGATCACCTGCACCGACAGCCGCACCAGCGGCCGCACGTCGGCGGCGAGCATGCCGTCCGAGCGCGCGACCAGCACCACGTCGTACTCGGCGGCGAGCGTAGCCATGACCTGCACGATGCGGGAATCGCGGGCGCGGCACAGGCTCTCGAGCCGCCCGAGAAGCTTCACCTTCTGCATGTCAGAGAGCGAAGCGAGCGGGTCCATCGGCTGATACAGCTGCAGGCCCGTCCCTTTGCGCGCTTTCACCGGATGCCGGTTGCCGCCGGAGCGCGCGATGGCCCGCGTCGCTTTTGCCGCGTCCTCGAGCGCGGGAAGGCTGATCTCGTCGGAGTAGGCGAAAGCGGTCTTCTCCCCGGAGATCGCGCGCACCCCCACACCCTGGTCGATACTGAAGCTGCCGGACTTCACGATCCCTTCCTCGAGGCTCCAGCTTTCGCTGCGCGAGTACTGGAAGTACAGATCCGCATAGTCGAGTCGGTGTGAAAGCAGCGACCCGAATACGCGGGCAAGCTTCGCGGTCTCGAGGTCGTGCGGCGCAAGCAGGAACGACTGCGCGGTCGAAAAAAGTTGCTCGGGAGCGTTCATGAAATGGAGATGGGGGTGGACGGATCGATATTCTAGCGCCGGATGCGGGCCGCGCCCCTTCTACAGCACCCGGTGCGTCAGGGCGGGAAGGCTTTTTCGCAGCTTCGCCTGGACCGCCGGGTCGATATCGGCCATGACCACCCCGGGCCCGGCGGCCCGCTCGGCGACGATCCTGCCCCAGGGGTCGACCACCATGCTGTGGCCGTGGGTCTCGCGGCCGTTCGCGTGCCTTCCCCCTT
>VBDM01000283.1 GCA_005881355.1 Betaproteobacteria bacterium | reverse complement strand
GTGATGGGGTACAATTCCATCGGAAATTTGTCAGGACCATTGCCATGACTGCCACCACCGCCAAGCGTCCTAGGCGCGGCGTACCAACGATACGGCGCACACCGGGAAAACGACCGCGTACGGGCGCGAAGTCCTGCGCGTCTTGAAGGAAATGCAAAAGCTCGGACCGTGGAAATTCGGTCCGCGGATTTCCGACCGTATCTTCAAGAAGTGAAGTACCTGTTTGATACCTGCATCATCGCCGCGGTACTCAATCAGGAACAAGGTCATCGCCACCTCGAAGATCGCATAGCCGGTGCGCCGCGCGGGTCGCTGCAGAGAACTGGCTGCGGGCTGCGTGAGCGAGAACGTAAGTGCTTGATGCGAGGCTGGTCGGGGTGACTGGATTCGAACCAGCGACTCCTGCGTCCCGAACGCAGTACTCTACCAGGCTGAGCTACACCCCGAGTCGGACGGGAACCGGTGCGGTTGAAGGAGCGCTTCGGGAATTCTAGTAATCACGCTCGACCGCGAAGGCCGACAATTCTAGCAAAGAATCCCGGAAACTTGAATTCGGCAGCGCTACGATGGCTTCGCACGCCAACCGGGCCTCCTCTTTGGCTTTGCTCCTCGCGTAATCGAGGGCGCCTGTCGAGTGAATGGCGTCCAGGACCGCCCTGAAATCTTCCCGGCCCCCGTGCTCGATCGCCGAGCGCACCAGCGCCGCCTCCTCGGGCGATCCGCGCTGCATCACGTGGATCAACGGCAAGGTCGGTTTGCCCTCTTTCAGGTCGTCGCCCAGGTTCTTGCCGGTATGCGCGGCGTCGCCGGAATAGTCCAGCACGTCGTCGATAAGCTGGAACGCCGTCCCCAGGTGCATCCCGTAGCGCGCGAGGCCCCGCTCAAGCTCGGCGCTCGCCTCGCCGAGTATGGCGCCCAGCTGCGCCGCCGCTTCGAAGAGTTTTGCGGTCTTGCGCCGGATGACCTCGAGGTAGGCCGCCTCGGTCACCGCGAAATTGTGGGCATTCAGCAGCTGCAGCACCTCGCCCTCGGCGATCGCATTGGTCGCGTCCGCGAGCACCGCCATGACGCGCATGCTTCGCACGGCGACCATCATCTGGAAGGCGCGCGAGTACAGGAAGTCTCCGACGAGCACGCTCGCCGCGTTTCCAAACTCGGCATTGGCCGTCCTGCGGCCGCGCCGCAGCTCGGACTCGTCGACAACGTCGTCGTGCAGCAACGTCGCCGTATGAATAAACTCTACTACGGCGGCGAGTTCCACGTGGTGCTCGCCGCGGTAGCCGGTCGCCCCCGCGGCAAGGAAAACCAGCGCGGGGCGCAGCCGCTTACCGCCTCCGGCAATGATGTACTCCGCGATCTGGCGGACCAGCACGACGTCGGACTCGAGCCGGCGCCGGATCATGGCATCGACGGCGAGCATGTCCGCGGCGATGAGGTTGCGGAGAAGTTCGGGCTGCAAGGGGGACTATCGCACCGCGGAATCGGCTTGGCGGCGGGAGGGCAGCATAGCACAATTTCTTTGACCATACCGGCTAAAGGTATGTATAATTTCGCCTTTTTCCAGAGCGACGCGGAGATCGGGCATGTACGCGGTGGTCAGAACCGGAGGCAAACAGTACCGCGTTTCCTCCGGGGAAAAGTTGAGAATCGAAAAGCTTCCCGCCGCCGTCGGCAGCGAGCTGGTGCTCGACGAAGTGCTCCTCGTCGGCGACGGCGCAGCCTTCAAGGTCGGAACGCCGGTGGTGAAAGGAGCTTCGGTCAAGGCGAAGATCTTATCTCACGGGCTCGGCGAAAAAGTGATGACGTTCAAGCTGCGCCGGCGCAAGAATTCCAAAAGACACTTGGGCCATCGACAAAGTTACACGGAGATCGAGGTCACGGGCATCTCGGCGGCGTAAGGCGCCCCCAATTTGAAGCGAAAGGCAAGCCATGGCGCATAAGAAAGCCGGCGGCAGTTCCCGCAACGGCCGCGACTCGCAGTCAAAGCGTCTCGGCGTAAAGCGTTTCGGCGGGCAAGTCGTCGCCGCGGGCAGCATAATCGTTCGCCAGCGCGGTACCCGTATTCATCCCGGGGACAATGTCGGTGTCGGCAAGGACCACACTTTGTTTGCAAAGGTGAACGGCAAGATCCAGTTCAGTTTCAAGGGACCGAACAATAAGCAAACAGTCAGCGTGGTGCCGGCTTAGAAGCAACTACCCCACGAAAGCCCTATCCGCGCGGTAGGGCTTTTTTATTTCCACGGTCTCATCGCCATGAATTTCGTCGACGAAGCGCGCATCGAGGTGCATTCCGGCAAGGGTGGCGACGGCGCCGTGAGCTTCCGGCGCGAAAAATTCGTGCCGCGCGGTGGGCCGGACGGGGGTGACGGCGGCCGCGGCGGCAGCGTGTACGCGATCGCGAACCGGAACGTCAACACTCTCGTCGATTACCGGTTCGCCCGAATCCACCGTGCGCGCGACGGCGAAAAGGGCCGAGGCCGTCAATGCAACGGCAAGAGCGCCGATGACGTCGTTCTGCGCATGCCCGCCGGCACCGTGATCACGGATGCGGATACGGGGGAAACGGTCGCCGACCTGGCCGAGCACGAGCAGATCGCTCTGCTTGCGCGAGGTGGAAAGGGCGGTCTGGGGAATATCAACTTCAAATCGAGCACCAATCGCACGCCTCGAAAGGCTATTCCCGGCGAGCCTGGGGAGCATCGCAGACTTAAGCTCGAACTGAAAGTGCTTGCCGACGTCGGATTGCTCGGACTTCCCAACGCCGGCAAATCCACGTTCATTCGCGCCGTCTCTGCCGCTCGCCCCAAGGTGGCCGACTACCCGTTTACGACTTTGCATCCGCATCTCGGAGTGGTTCGGGCCGGAGTCGATCGCAGCTTCGTGATCGCCGACATCCCCGGGCTCATCGAAGGAGCGGCGGAGGGAGCC
>VBDM01000282.1 GCA_005881355.1 Betaproteobacteria bacterium | reverse complement strand
TTGGGAGAGCGCCACCTCGCCCGATGCACCGAGAACGGCGCTGCCGCTCGCCCCCATGAGCCGCCCCCGGGAATCCACCTGGAAATTGCCCTGGCGCGAAAAGACGGTTCCGGCCTGCGACTGCAACACGAAATAGCCGTCGCCTTCCAAGGCGACATCGAGCGGATTGCCGCTGTGTCGCAATGCGCCCGGCGTCCGGTCGATGTCGGTGGCGGACGTCGTCGAGAGGCTCGCGCCGACGCCCGCCTGATCCAAGTGGGTGTCGAACGGCCGAGCCACCGCCACGTCGCGCCGAAATCCAAGGGTCGTCGCGTTGGCCAGGTTGTGGCTGAGCACGCGCAACTGCTCGACGTCGCTCAGGAGGCCGGCTTGGGTGATTGTCAATGCGTCCATTCTTCGCTCCTTTCCTCGTTGCGTTGCTCCAGGGAAAACACGTGCGCGAGCAGCGCCGCGACCAACTCGAACAACTCGGGACCGATGGTCGCATCCATCGGCAATCGGTACAGTTGCGCCGCGAGCGCGCTGTCTTGCACCACGGGTGGACCCCCCGACGCGTCCCGGCGCCGCAGAATCTCTTCCGCAGCGGGCCCGCTGCCCTTGACCACGACCTGGGGCAGGCCCTCCTCCGGCTCGTACTTCAGTCCCACGACTTTCTTCGGCTCGTTCACGGCGCGGCGCTCCTTCCTCAAACGCTTCGGTCCAGCGATCCCTGGGTGACCAGGTGATCGACGACGGCGCGATAGACGGGATTCGCGTCCTCGCCCGCCTTGGGCTCGTACGCGATCTCGTCGACCACCCACCCGAGCTGGGTGAGCTGCCGGCGCAGCTCCTCCTGACGGCCCGCCAGCGAGTCGAGCGTTGCGTCGCGGTCGCTCGCGAACCGCACTCGCACGTGCGAGTTGACGAGCCGCGCGGACACCTCCACGCGGCCGAACCCTTCGGTGTTGAGCACGAACACGAGATGACGCGAGCGCTGCTCGCCCGGCTTCGCCTGCCTTGCGTCTTGTTCGAACAACGCGACGTCGACTTCGATGAGCCGGCCTCCGATCAAGAGCGGCAGCGTGCCCACGCGGTGGAACACGGAGCCGCCGGTCTGCGCGTTCAACACCCATTGCCCGAGCGTTCCGGAGTCCGCGCCCGGACCGCCGTTGTCCGGGGCCGGGCGGCCATCGGCGCCGGCGCTGGAGATGTCGGCCGGAGTTGCCGGGTTCTCGGGGGCGCTCGCCGCCTCGCTCCCGGGCAGGGCCGTCTTGATCGCATCGCGCAGCTGCGGAGCGAGGCTCTGCCCGGCCGATATGGCAAAAGCCTCAGACGATTCCGCTTGCAGCTCGGATGTCGAGGGCTGCCTGCGCAGCAGACTCCGTACCGCGTCGAGGAGCGCCGGCTCCTGCGGCAATCCGAGCTTCGCGAGCGCCAGCGCCGCCAGGATCATGCCTTGCGGGTCGCCCGCGCTTCGCAGGGCCCGAGCGAGCGCGGCTCGCGCCGGCTCGTCCAGCTTGAGGCCGGCGCTCGCGAAAGCGGCGGTCAACTCGTCGGCCGGTGACGCCGCCCCGGCGTCAGCGTTTTCCTGGACGATGCCGGAGGCAGTCCCCGCGGCACCTTCTTCGGCCAGAGGCTGGAGCTCGACGCGGTCTCCAATCGCCACGACGCGGCCGCGGACGATCTCGCCGGTCCGCAAGGGAACGCTGCTGTCGACGACGCGCTCGCGGCCTTCGAGCGACATGAGATAACGACCGCCCTCGTAGTGCCTGAGCACCCGACCCTTGATGATCTGCCCCAGGCTGAACTCGCCCCCCGGCGCGGGGCGATCGACCAGAGCAAGCCGTGAATAGGCGGGGGTCGCGGCGGCAGCGTTGGCGGGGGCAGCGCTCACAGGCTCACCATCCCGAAGGCCTTGAGATTCAGGTTGTTCGGCACCTCGGAGAGCGAAAGCACGCAAAGCTGAGGCATCAGCCGTTCGGTGAACCGGCGCACGTGCCGGCGCAGATTGGGGGCGCACAGGATGACCGGCATCAGCTCGCTCGACAGCATGCGGTCGGCTTCGGCAGTGAGCTTGCGCAGAAGTTGCTCGGCGAACCTGGGCTCGATCACCAGCGCCGAGCGATCATCCACCGACCGGATCGAGGACGTCATCTGCTGCTCGACCATGGGGTCGAAAGTCAGGACGTAGAGCTCGCCCGAAGGATTCGCAAGCGTCTGGCAGATCGCCGCGCCAAGACGCTCCCGCACGAGCTCCGTCAATTGATCCGCCTCCTTCAATTTACCTCCGTGGTCGGAAAGCACCTCGAGGATGGCCTCCATATTGCGGATCGGCACCTTCTCGCGCAGCAGACTCTGAAGCACCTTCTGCACCTCGCCGAGCGTCAGCACTTTGGGCACCAGGTCCTGCACCAGGCTCGGCTGTTGCTCGCGCACCCGACCGATCAGCCGGTCGGTTTCGCCGCGGGTCAGCAAATTAGGCGCCTGCTGCTTGATCACCTCGGCGAAGTGAGTCACGAGGACGGTGACGGGGTCCACGACCGTGTATCCGGTTTCGCGAGCGCGGCCCTTCAGCTCATCGAGAATCCAGAACGCGGGGAGCCCGTAGGTCGGGTCTTTGGTCGCGATGCCGTCCAGCCGTTCGCGCTCCCCGCCCGGATTGATCGCCAGTGTGCGGTCGGCAACCACGTCGCCGTCCGCGACCTTCGTGCCGAAGATCCGAACTTCGTAACGGTTGGGGCCGAGCTTCTTCTCGTCCTTGACTCTGACGCGCGGGAAGACGGCGCCCATGTCGAGCGCGAACTGCTTGCGGAAGGAGACGATCCGCTCGGTGAAGGAGCTGCCGGCGCCGACCAGCGGAATCAGATTCTGTCCGACCACGAGCTCGACCGGCTCCACGCTGAGCAAACCGTAGAGGTCAGCGGAGTCCGCCTCGCCCGCGCCCGCTTTCGTCTTTTCCTCCGCTGCGGCGAGATCCTCGCGGCGTCGCGCCACCAGGTAGATCCCGCCCGCGATCGCGGCGAGGCACAGGATGGCCAGTAGCGGCATTCCCGAGCATCACCAGCAGCACGGCCCGCGGGTAGGACAACACCTGCTTGGCGACCTCGTCGGCCAGACGGGCGTCGGTCGCGGCACGCGTGACGATGATGCCGGTGCCCGTGGCGATCACCAGCGCGGGAACCTGGGTAACGATGCCGTCGCCGACGGTAAGGAGCGTGAAGGTCTGCAACGCCTCGCCCCAGCTCATCCCGCGCTGCGCGATCCCGATCGCGAGACCGCCGACGATGTTGATGATGATGATGATGATCCCGGCGATCGCGTCCCCTTTGACGAAACGGCTCGCCCCGTCCATCGCCCCGTAGAAGTTCGCCTCGCGTTCGATGGTGCGGCGGCGCTCGCGCGCCTGCTCCTGGTCGATGAGACCCATGTTGAGATCGGCGTCGATGCTCATTTGCTTGCCAGGCATGCTGTCGAGCGTGAAGCGCGCGGAGACCTCGGCGACCCGCTGTGCGCCGTTGGTCACGACCACGGACCACGTAGTTGCCCCCGACCACGTGAGCGCCGATCGCCGCAATCACGTCTCCCGCGTAGGCGTCGCTCAAGATGAGCCGGGTGGCCGACACGTTGAGGCCGAGGCGAAACAGGGTGGCGATCAGCAAGAGCGACGGGAAAGTCGAGAACTCGAGCGGCTTCGCCATGTAGACCGTGAGCAGCAGCAGCAGCAGCGCGAACGAGAGGTTCGTGACGAGAAGGAGGTCCAGCAGTCCCGCCGGGATCGGCGCGAAAAGAACGAGCAGGATCAAAATCAGCCCTGCGACCAGGAACAGGTCGCTTCGCTCGCCGAATACCTTGCGCAGCGCGCGGATCATCCCGATACCTCCAGGCGCGCCGGGGCCCGATGCGCCGACGAGTAGATTCCCGCGTACACCCGCGCCACGGGTTCGAAGAGGTCCTCGCCGATGGGCTTGTCTATGTCCGCTTCGATGAAGAGGCGTCGGGCAAGCGGCTTGTCCTCCACCATGGGAATTCCCGAGCGCGCGGCGCGCGACTTGAGCTCCAGCGCCAAGTCCCCGGCGCCCTTTGCGATGACGATCGGGGCGCTCATACGCTTGCGGTCGTAGGCGAGAGCCACCGCAAAGTGCTCGGGATTGGTGATGAGGACGTCCGCCTCGGGGAGGCGCTTGAGCGATTTTGCGCGCTTCGCCGCTTCTCTTTGCAGCTCGCGAATCCGTGCGCGCACGTGCGGGTCTCCTTCGCGGCGCTTGATTTCATCCTTGAGTTCGCGCCGGCTCATCATCATCTGCCTGGCGTAATCCCACCGGCTGTACGCGAGGTCCAATAAGACGATGATGATGAAGACGAGCAGGAGCTTGAAAATGAGCGACGCGACATGGTTGATGAGCACGCCGAAATAGACCTTCGGCCCCATGTCCATCATCGCGAGCAGCTTCGGCAGCACCGCGCTCAGCGCAAGGTAGGCGACCCCGGCGAAAAGAACGAGCTTCAGGATGGTCTTTCCCGTCTCGACCAGCACCTTGAGCGAGAACAACCGCTTGAAACCTTGAGCCGGGTTCAGGCGCTGGGAATCCGGCTTGAGCGGGAACGCGCTGAAGATGGCACCGGTCTGAACGACGTTGGCGATGACGGCGGCGAGAACGGCCGCCGCGAGAAAGGGCGCGACCAACGCCAGGGTCGCGAGCGAGATCTTGCCCAGCCACGCGGCGGCGACGGGAGGCGTAAACGAGAGCTCCGCGCCGCTCTCGAGCGCGCCGACCGAAAGCCGCAGGCCGAACCGGGCGAGGTTGTCCG
>VBDM01000286.1:2588-3618 GCA_005881355.1 Betaproteobacteria bacterium | reverse complement strand
CTCAAAATCCTTTCCCTGGGATCTCATTCCCAACGAACCCCAATGTCTTTTTGTGGGATCGAATGAAAAACACAACGACGGTCGTAAGCATGGCAGCGACTGGCAATGACACTGGTGGCGGTGCCTTACCCGCGATTAGTCCCGACGGGAGCACAATCGCATTTGTCAGTACAGGGACAAACCTCACTGTGGGCGATAACTACTTGACCAATCCGTTCACGAACGGTCCTGTCCTCAACTTGTTTGTGTATGACGTTCCCGGACAAATGGTGAGCCTGCTGTCCTTCGCAGAAGGCAGCAAAGATGCGGCAAACGCAGATGTCTACCCAGGCAGTCCGGCCATAAGCGCTGACGGCGCCCAGATTCGGGGGCCGTAACCCCGCAGAATATCTTCTTTGCTGATTCGGCCACGAATACGATGACATTGGTAACCGGCGGAAACGCCACGTACTTTTACGCACCGGTTATCAGTCAGAATGGTCAATATGTCGCGTTTTCAAACGGCAGTGTTCTATTCGCATATCCCGATTGGCCGTCTTCAGGATCACCGCCGTCAGGCACTGATCCAATGGGCGGCGGGGGAGGTGGTGGAGGCTGCGCCTCGGTAACCGTGAGTAAAAAGGGCGACTACAGTTTGCTGCTGTTGTTGCTTGCTGCCCTTGGGTATCGCTATTGGTCAGGAAGGAAATCGAGGCCGCGTCAACGAAGTATTTCAACAGTGTAGCGAAGGCGTGTGCCAGTGGGCGTGGACATTAGGACTTGCTAGGAGTTGGAAGCACGTTGGCTGCCAACGCGTATCGTGTTCACTGATGCATTTGGCGTTCCGAAAGCGTTAATCAATTGGATTTCCAGCAAGGCCCTGCACGAATTTCTACCAGCTGAATCCGTTTCTGCTGAAAATTCCCAAGTAAACTGCGGAGTTAGCGGCTCATCACCTAAGCACCTGTAGCTGATGCGTTAGGTAAGGATTGAATGTCCACTTTGGGTCGGTTGCCGACACTCAGGCGTGCGCTAAGCGCGGCTTGCGAGG
>VBDM01000286.1:0-2549 GCA_005881355.1 Betaproteobacteria bacterium | reverse complement strand
CCTGCAACAAAGAGATGAACGCCGCTTGCGTCCATTCGATCTCGCGGACTTGAAGCGCTGCGGCGACCGCGCGCCCTTCGACAAGCTCAGGGCGAACGGTCTGTTTAAAACAGTTCTTACTTGAGCTTCACGCCTCTTTCGGCGAAATACTTCGCGGCGCCGGGGTGGAACGGGATCGGCGAGGCGGCGGCTTTCTGGTTCTCGAGCTTGAAGTTCTCCGCCTCCTTGTGCACGGCGATCAGATCGTCGCGCTTGTCGAAGATGGTCTTGACGATGTTGTAGGCGGTCTGGTCGCTCAGCTTCTCGTGCGAGACGAGGATGTTCCACACGGTGGCCTGGCGATTGTCGGTATCCATGCCGCGGTACACGCTTTTCGGGATCACGTCCTCGATGTAGAGCGGGCCGTATTTCTTGTTCATCGCAGCGACGGTGTCGGCGTGGTCGATCATCTTGATCTTGATTCCAGGCGTGTTGGCGAGATCGGTGACCGCCGCCGTCGGCAGCCCGCCCACCCAGAAGAACGCGTCGATCTTCCGGTCCTTGATGGCGTTCACCGACTCCGCGACGCCGAGCCGCTCGCGCGTCATGTCGCGGTCGCGGTCGAGCCCCGCGGCTTCGATCACGCGAAACGCCATGACTTCGGTGGCGCTGCCCGGCGACCCGGTCGAAACGCGCTTGCCTTTCAGGTCCGACATCTTGGTGACGCCCGCGCCTTCGATGCTCACGACGTGCATGCGGTTGGGGTACAGGATCATCAGCGTGCGCAGCGGCACTTTGTTGCCCTTGAACTTGTCCTCGCCGCGATAGGCGTCCTGGCCCGCGTCCGCCATGGAGAAAGCGATGTAGGGCTTGCCGCTCGCAATCAGCTTGAGGTTATCGACCGAGCCGCCCGTCACTTCGGCGGTAGCCTGCATGCCCGGCACGTACTTGGACAAGAGGTTGGCCAGCCCGCCCCCGAGCGGGTAGTACACGCCGCCGGTGCCGCCGGTGGCGATCGACAGGCTGTATTTTTCCTGGGCATGGGCCCCGCCCGAGAGCGCCAGCGCGGCCCCGACAATCAGGGATACGAAGATTTTCATTGACTTTCCTCCTTTGATAGCGCCGACGACATTGAATAGGAGTTGCGCGCGCGGCGCAACTGGATTCAGGCCGGCCCCACGTCCTTGAACAGCGCGCTGTCCTTCGCGAGATCGCCGGAAGCCCGCACATTGGCGTTCCTGCGTTCGGCGAACGCGAGCATGCGGTCGATCGGCCGATACGCCAGGCGGCCGATTTCGGGATCGATGTGGATCTCGTTCGCGCCCGTCTCAAGCGCCTCGGCAAGGTTCGCGAGGCCGTTCATCGCCATCCAGGGACAGTGCGCGCAGCTCTTGCAGGCGGCCCCTGCGCCCGCGGTCGGCGCTTCGATGAAGCGCTTTTCGGGCATCAGCATCCTCAGCTTGTGCAGCATGCCGTTGTCGGTCGCGACGATGAATTCGTCGGCATCGAGCGCCTGCGCAGCCTTGATGATCTGCGTGGTCGAGCCGACCGCGTCGGCGAGCTTGATAACGTCAGTGGGGGATTCGGGATGGACGAGCACCTTCGCCCGGGGATGCTCCTTCTTCAGGAGCTCGAGCTCGAGCGCCTTGAACTCCTCGTGCACGACGCAGGCGCCGTGCCAGAGCAGCATGTCGGCTCCGGTCTTGCTTTGCACGTAGGCCCCGAGGTGACGGTCGGGTGCCCACAAAATCTTCTCGCCGCACTCATGCAGATGCCGCACCACGTCGAGCGCGATCGCGGAGGTGACCACCCAGTCGGCGCGTGCCTTGACCGCGGCGCTGGTGTTGGCGTAGACCACCACGGCGCGCTCCGGATGCCGGTCGCAAAACGCCGAAAATTCGTCCGCGGGACAACCCAGATCGAGCGAGCAGGTCGCATCGAGGTCCGGCATCAGCACGCGCTTTTCGGGGTTGAGGATCTTCGCCGTCTCGCCCATGAAGCGCACGCCCGCAACGACGAGCACAGGCGCGCTTTGGGCGCGCCCGAAGCGCGCCATTTCGAGCGAATCGGCGACGCAGCCGCCGGTCTCCTCGGCGAGGTCCTGGATGTCGCCCTCGACGTAGTAGTGCGCGAGCAGCACCGCGCTCCGCTCTTTGAGCAGCCGCTTGGCGCGGGCCTTCAATTCCCGGCGCTCCTCCGCGCTCGGCGCCTCGGGCACTTTGGCCCAGGCCTCGGCAGTGCAGGCAACGCCGGCGAGCTGGCGCTCGAATTGAACGGTACGAAGCGATCGATCAGGAGGCATACGCTGTTGGACAGCTTTCAGGCTGCTGCGTTGCAACAGCACCGCAGGAAGTGCCCTCTTACCAAACTCAGGGTGCGAGGCCTGAGAGATAGTCGGCGAGAATCTCGATGTCCTTATCCGAGAGCAGCTCCGCCGCCGAGGTCATGTTTCCGTCCATGTCGGCGCGAGTGTGCGCCTTGAAGCCGCGCAGCTGCGTTTTCAGATAGTCGAACTGCTGGCCAGCGAGCCGCGGAATGTGCTGCAGGCCCAGGAGCTTCGGGCCATGGCA
>VBDM01000287.1:3155-6652 GCA_005881355.1 Betaproteobacteria bacterium | reverse complement strand
GATCCTGGCACGTATTCAGGCCCGTCTTGCCGCGCGCCCGGACACGGAGCACGAGCAGGCGATCGTGCGGCTGGTGGTCGGGGCGGTGTTGTTCCTGTACCTGCTGCCGCAGGCGCTCAGCGGCACCGAGGTTCGCAACGAGGCTCACCAGCTGTTCTTCGCAGCGATGGTGTGCTTCATGGTGCTGGCAGCTGCAGTGTTCAGCTGGATTTGCTTCCTCCCCGCGGGTTCGTCAACACGCCGCGTCGCCGCCTCCATCCTCGATATCGGCACGGCGACGTTCTTCATGTACAACCTAGGCGAGTACGGAACGCCCCTGTTTGATCACGTTCGGCCACGGTTTCCGCTACGGCAAGCCCTATCTGTACAACGCGCTGGTATTCAGCGCCGCAGGCTTCGCTCTGGTCCTAATGACCAACGACTACTGGATACAAAACCGCACGCTCGGCATCGGTCTGATGGTGGGCATGATCTTGTTGTCGCTATTCGTCGGCAAGCTCGTGACGCGACTGTTCGATTCACTGCATCTGGAAGAGGCTGCGAACCAGGCGAAGCGCAGATTCCTTTCCACCGTCAGCCACGAGATGCGCACCCCGCTCAGCGCCATCATCGGCATGAACGATCTGCTGCGCGATACGAGCTTGAACACGGAGCAGGCGGAGATGGTGAAGGCGATGCGCGAAGCCTCGCAATCCATGCTCAAGCTGATCGAGGACGTGCTCGACATCTCCAAGATCGAAGCCGGCAAGGTCAACATCGAGGAGACCGACTTCGACCTGCACAGCTTGATCAACGGCACCGCGGCGGTGCTCGCCCCGCAGGCCGAGATCCGCGGCCTTCAGCTTCGCGCTCATGTGATGCCGGAGGTACCGCACGCGTTGCGCGGGGATCCCTATCACCTGCGCCAGGTGCTCTACAACCTCATCGGCAACGGCGTCAAGTTTACCGAATCGGGCGGCGTCACCCTGACCGTGTCGACCTTGGGCGAAAGCGACCACGCGGTGCGCCTGCGTTTCGCGATACAGGACACCGGGATCGGCATCGCGCCCGAAGCACAGGAACGCATATTCGAGAGCTTCGTGCAGGCCGACGACTCGACCACACGCCGCTACGGCGGCACCGGTCTCGGGACGACGATAGCGAAGCAACTCGTCGAGATGATGGGCGGGCAGATCGGACTGGTCAGCACGCTGGGCAAGGGCAGCACGTTCTGGTTCGAGCTGCCGTTCAAGAAACAGGCGACCGGTCAGGTGGCGGAGGCCTCGTTCCGGCTGAACGATATCAGGATCATGCTGCTCGGTTTCGACGAAGCGGAGCTGCGATCGCTCGAGCAAGACCTCGCTACCTGGGGAGCGCGCACCGGACGCGCTTCCGGCGTGGAGGCGGCGGCCGCGCGTCTCGCCGAAGCGCAGTCGCTCGGACATCGCTACCACCTAGTCCTCGTGCGCGAAGGTGCCGAGGTCGAACCGGCACGGATCGTCGCGCGGTTGTGCACCCCAGGCGTATCGGAGGTTCGCCGCACCGAGGCCCTTGCGTGCGGTCTCGCCGCGGTTCTGGAAATACCGTTCGAGAAGCGGCTGCTTTTCAACGCCGTTCATTCGGCCACCGCGGTCCAGGGAGGCCAGGAAGGCGTCATTTCGCTGAGCGACTACTATGCCTCCCGCGACGCAAACCGGCGCCGCTACCAGATCCTGGTTGCCGAGGATAACGCGGTCAATCAGCGCGTCATCGTGGGGATCCTCGAGCGCGCCGGCCACAAGGTTCGGGTCGTTGGAGACGGCGAGCAGGCGCTGGACGTGCTGGAGAACGAGCGATACGACGTGATCATCATGGATCTCAACATGCCGGAGCTCGGCGGGCTGGACGCGGCGCGTGCCTACCGCTTCATGGATCCGGGAGCAGGCCAGGTTCCGATCATCATGGTTTCGGCCGACGTGACTTCGGAGGCGATGAAGGAATGCGCAGACGCAGGAATCGACGCTTTCCTCCCCAAGCCCGTGGAAGCCCGCCGCCTGCTCGACACCATAGCAAGCCTGGTCGGCAAGCGCACGAGCGCTCAGGCCGTGGCCAAGGACGACGCGGACGGGGCTCCCGTGGTCATCAACCCTGCCGCGCTTGCGGAATTGGAGCTCATCAGCTCGGGCAACACCTTCATGCCGGAGCTCATCAACGGGTTCATCCAGGACGGGGAGGCGCTGCTGCGGCAAATGGAAGCCGCGATTGCCGCGGGACAATACGAAACGCTGAGGGACCTCGTGCACGCTATGAAAGGTTCGGCTGTCACGCTCGGCGCCGACCAGCTATGCAGGACCTGTGTCGGGATCACCGGTCAGACGACTTCGGAGCTGGAGCCAGCACTTCGCTTCGCGAATACCTCAAGAAGAGTCAGAGCGCGGCCCGCTAGGGCCATTCCCCCCATTTCGAGCCCGGCCCTAACCTAAGGAACCTCCGGTACCTGCATCAATGCACGGTTCCTGTTCAAGAACCTTGCCTTCGATGTGCTGAAGGGTTTCGTCCTGATTGGTCTCGCGGTTAGGGCAACGGGGCTACATTTCTGCTTCTATCTTCGATCGCCTGGCGACAAAGTGCGCACCTGGCTCAAACGGCCTGGAGGCATTTCGCCAGCGTAAAGAATCGAGGCTCTGGACACGATTTATATTCTGTGACAGTATTTCATTGGAATATATATTAAAGTACTGCACTGAAACCGTGGCATGGCTGTTGTTAGCAGTTCCTCGTCGCCGGCATTCCGATTCGGGATAAGAACGGAGAAAAGAAACTCATGACCCAAGGAGCGCGCGCGATGCGCGGGCGAATACCCAAACGTGGCTTAGGCCTAGGCAGCGCGGTGCGCCGGATTCGTGAGTTACGCGGAGTCGGACAGGAGATTTTAGCCGAGCGCAGCGGTCTAAGCCAAGGTTACCTGTCGCAGATCGAAAGCGGGGCGTGGACCGGGATCACAGAGGATGTCCTGGGCCGCATCGCCAGAGCCCTTGGGGTGGAGCCTTGGGTCATTCTGGCTCAGGCGGCTGGTCTCAAGCTCGATCAGGTTGAACGCTTCTCCGAAGATGAACGCAGATGGCTCGACGCTTTCCGTGCATTGGATCCGGAGCAACGCGAAACTGTTCTGAAGGTGGCGATGGTCATGAGACGACCCTCGCCGCAAAGGCGCAAGGGGTAACCGCTAGTCCTCGGTACTACGAAGCGGTCTGGTCAGCTGCGCCTCAAGATCGGTAATGTACCGCTGGGCGGCAACCACGAGTTCCTGCACACCGGCGACGCAGCTGGTGATAGCGAACAATTTGTCGTAGGCGACCGTTACCAGCTCGCCCCGCTCCATCCGCTGGGCAACGTTCTGTGCCTGGTCTCCCACCAACGAACGGAGCAGCTCTTGAAGTTGGGCGAGCTTTCGCTCTTGGAGCAATGAATAGTTTTTGACCGAGCGGTATTGATGCGCCAAAAGCAGGAGATTGCGACAGCGCGTGCGGACCTCGAGC
>VBDM01000287.1:0-3148 GCA_005881355.1 Betaproteobacteria bacterium | reverse complement strand
TCATCGGACGCCGTGATCACCATCACGGGAGTGTGTCGCAGGTGCCTGCGCTGCCGAAGCCCCAACGTGAGCGGCACTCCGGTCATTCCCGGCATCCGATGGTCAGTAATGACCAAGTCGGGCTCGCGCTGCTCCAACCAAGCGAGAGCTTCAATCCCGCTGGCGAAGAGAGAGGTCTCGATGCCTGGATCTATACCTCTGATCATCTCATCGAGTAAAAATCGAGCCGTCTCCTGATCGTCAACGATGACGACCGACGCGCCCTGAAGTCCGAGGACGTGCACGGGAGCCTCGAGCGCGGGCGTGAACCCAAGAATACGTGGGCGAAGTTCAATCATGGCTTTGCTTCGATGTTAATATTATTGTTGGATACATACAAGATTGAGTTCTTAGTCGAAACCCCGTTTCAAATGGGTTGCCCCTCGTTAATACGATCGGTTTCGTGAGCCAACAAGTTGATTTCTCGGGCTGAGTATCGTTCGGTATCGATGGTCAATAAGCTCATAATATTGGATCCCGAGGTTGACGGTACCGCTCGAAGCCCTTACCCAACGGGCGAGGCGCTCCTGACGCCCTCATTTTAGTAAGGAAGGCACGAGTGGCGGAGACTCTGCGGATCTGGTGGCAAGCTCAAAGGGCACGGGCCAACTATGGTGAGTTTGCTCAGGCGGTTCTTCGCACCGGCATTGGCTTTGTCCTGGTGTCAGCTTACTACCCTTGGGTGGACTGGGGTCCGCACACTTGGGTTCTGCACTTTATTTGGGGTTTCGTCGCTTATACCCTTGTCCTATTCGCGTGGGTTTATCGAGCAAGAGAGAGCTCCGATGTGATTCGCTTCCTCACCTTGGCCGTTGACATGGGCACTCCCACGATTCTGCTCGGCCTCACCGGAGAAAAAGGCGCTATTGTGTTGTTCGTGTACACCTGGGTCGCGGTAGGGCACGGGTTTCGATTCGGTCTCCGGTATCTGTATATCGCGTGGACAGTCAGTCTGGTCGCCTTCGCACTGGTCTATGCAATAAGCGCTGCGGTCGATGGTTATTGGTACGAGCACCCTCTCGTGTGGGTTGGCGCGTTCATTTCGGTGGGGGCGCCTACATTCTATGTAGCCCAATTTCTCAAACAGAAGCTGGTTGCTGTGCGAGCGGCGGAAGAAGCCCGAGTCCAGATGGAGCGCGCTCAGGCGGACGCGGAACGCGAACGGGCTGAACGCGCGAGAGCAGACGCGGAGCGTGCGCGCGCTGAGGCCGAGGCGGCAAGCGAAGCAAAGAGTGAGTTCCTCGCCACCATGAGTCACGAGATGCGAACGCCGCTCAACGGTGTCGTGGGCGCTGCTGAAATGCTTGCCGCGAAGGATTTACCGCATGAGGAGCACCGACTGGTCGACTGGCTGCTGGCGTCATCACGACAGCTTCGCTCGCTGATCGACAACCTGCTCGATCTTCGCAAGATCGAGGCCGGAAAGATGGCCATCGAACGCTCGCCTTTCGATCTGCACGCTCTGATGAATCGTCTGGCTGCTCTTTTCGAGCCGGAAGCCAAGCGTGCGCATCTACGCTTCACAAAGGGCATTTCCGCGAACGCGCCTTATCGGCTCTTAGGCGACGACGTCCGCATTCAACAGGTCTTGATCAATCTCACTGCGAATGCGCTCAAGTTCACCCGACAAGGTTTTGTTCGTGTCAGCGTCAGTGCGCTGGACCAGACCGATCTTGAAGTTACCTTGCGCTTCGAGGTGCGCGACACCGGCATCGGAATTCCTCCGGAGAATGCGGGACGGATCTTCGATCGATTTACGCAGGCCAATCCAGGCATTCATCGACAGTACGGCGGATCCGGGCTTGGGACCACGATTTGCAAACACCTGGTTGAGCTTATGGGTGGTGCCATCGGTTTTAACAGTCAACCGGGAAAGGGGACGACTTTCTGGTTTACCGTTTTGCTGTCGCGACAGCCAGCGGAGGCGAACGAGGGCGATGTCGAAGCATCAATTCGCGACGCGCGTCTCTTTTTTGTTTCTGGCCGCCCGACAGCGAACGAATGGCTTGCAAGGACAGCGTTGGAACAACAACTTCGATATGGATCTTTCACCTCCATCGACGACGCCATCACGACAGCCCGACAGGACAGCAATCCGGAGCTTTGTATACAGATCGTCGACGGAGACGATCACCGCATCCTCTGGCGTGATATTCCAAGCACCGTCAGGCGAGGAGGCACGCCATTGCCATGTGTGTTGATCCACGCAGACGTAAATGAGATCGATGCCTTCGACGCGGGTTACGTTTGTCTTCTGAAATCTCGCGAACCACGTCTGTTCGTGAGAGCCATACGCAGCGTTGTCGCGGGCACTTCCTCCCTGCAGCCGTTGGCGGATTTTTCGGGGCAACAGACGCGTGGCCCAACCGGCCTGCACGTCCTGGTCGCAGAAGACAATCAGATCAGCCAGCAGATTATCGCTATGATGCTGCAAGCTGGGGGGCACAATGTCACGCTCGTCAGCGAGGGAGAGAGCGTCCTAGAGAATTACCGGAATGTATCCTTTGACGTCATCGTACTAGACATGCATATGCCCGGACGCACAGGTTTGGAGGTCACCAGGACGATCCGTCTTCTCGAATCCAAGGGCCAAAATCGGCGTACGCCGATTATCATGCTGACCGCAGCAGCAAGCACTGATCTTCGCGAGGATTCGCTGGATGCCGGTGTTGATCTATTTCTCTCCAAGCCTGTCGATCCAGGCGCGTTGTTGCGTGGAGTAAAACAAGTGTTCTTCGGCACGGATCGCGCCCGCACCCCCACCGCTTCGAATGCCCAGCCGCAAGGAGAATACGTCGACCGTGTCTTGCTCCAGGATATGGCAAAGTTCGCGGGCGACTCGCGCTTCATAAAGATTCTGACGGATAAATTTGCGAGAGACGCGCGGCAACTGGTCGACCAGATCGAGGCGGCCATGATTCGAAAGGACCACGAGCGGTTCCGGGAGCTGATGCACGCCCTCAAAGGCGCCGCGATGATGGCTGGCGCAATTCGGCTGCGCGATTCGGCTGCCCGCGCCGAGAGGATCGCCGATTCCGGTTTCGACAGCGTTAGCGCCGATCTGATTGAAGACCTAAGAGGAACGCTGGAAGCGACAAATCACGAGCTT
>VBDM01000289.1 GCA_005881355.1 Betaproteobacteria bacterium | reverse complement strand
AGGCCTTTCCAACCTCGAATACGCGCCGCTGTGCGAGATCATGGGGCGCGTGCACTGGGCGCCCGAGGTGTTCAACTGCTCGGCGCCCGATACGGGCAACATGGAGACGCTCGAGCGCTACGGCACCGAGGAGCAGAAGAAGGAGTGGCTCGATCCGCTGCTCGCAGGCGAAATCCGCTCGGCCTTCCTCATGACCGAGCCGGACGTCGCCTCCTCCGATGCAGCCAACATCCAATGCCGCATCGAGCGCCAGAGCGAGGACTACCGCATCAACGGCCGCAAATGGTGGTCATCGGGCGCTGGCGATCCCCGCTGCAAACTTTTCATCGTCATGGGGAAGACCGATCCTGCGGCGGCGAAATACGCGCAGCAGTCGATGATCCTCGTGCCGCGAGAGGCGGCCGGGGTGAAGGTCCTGCGCCCCTTGAGCATCTTCGGCTACGACGACGCGCCCCACGGCCACATGGACATCGCGCTCGAGAACGTGCGCGTGCCGGCCTCGAACATCCTGCTCGGCGAAGGCCGCGGCTTCGAGATCGCGCAGGGGCGGCTCGGCCCGGGGCGCATCCATCACTGCATGCGCTTGGTCGGCGTCGCCGAGCGCGCGCTCGAGCACATGTGCACGCGGAGCCTTTCGCGCGTGACCTTCGGCAAGCCCGTCGCCGAGCGCACGGTCACACAGGAACGTATCGCGGAAGCCCGCATCATGATCGAATCGGCGCGCCTCTTGGTGCTCAAGGCCGCGCACATGATGGACACGGTCGGAAACAAGGCGGCGCGAGCCGAGATAGCGATGATCAAGGTGCTCGCGCCCAACGTCGCGTGCAAGGTTCTCGACTGGGCGATCCAGGCGCACGGCGGCGGCGGAATGTCGGAGGATTTCCCGCTCGCGTACATGTACGCCCATTCGCGCACCCTTCGCTTCGCCGACGGACCCGACGAAGTGCACCGCAACGCGATCGCCAGGCTCGAGCTGTCGAAATACGCGGGCGCGGCGAGGCGTTGAGCCCTAACGGGCTCGCATCGAGAAAGCCCAGAGAGCGAGAGTGGTCGCGAGCAGCGCGAGCGCGCTCAGCGCGAGCGACCAGTGGACGCCGATCAGGCTGCCCAGAAGTCCGACGGTGACGCCGCTGAAGGCGCGCAGGCCGTTGTTCGCGGTATTAAAGAGCCCGATCAGGCGGCCGCGCAGCTGCGCCGGGGCGTGGACCTGGACGAGCGTCTGCGACATCGCGCTGAACGCAAGATTCAGGAAGCCGGCGACGAACATCAGCGCGACGGCAAGGGGATAGCTCGTCGCCGCGGCGAAACCGGCGATGACCAGGCACCACAGCAGCGTGAAGACGATCGCCGTCTGCGGTCGCGGCTGAAGCAGTCCCCCGCTCTCGAGGATGAGGCCGCCGGCGAGCGCGCCCGCGGCGTTCGCCCCGAGCAGGATGCTGTAGCGCACGCCGGCCTCGTCGGTGCCCAGGTCGTGCGCGTACTCCGGCATCTGCGCCTGAAACGCGTTGCCGACGAAAAGCGAAGAGACGCCCGCGAGAAGGATCATCGAGAAAATCGTGCGGTTGCCCGAGACCTCGCGCAAAAGCGCAAGCGTGTCCGCGAATCCTGTCGCGCGCCGCGGCGCCCCTTGCGCGTGGCGGCGGTGGCCGTCGTAGGGGATTCTCAGGAGCCACAGGAACAGCGGAACGTAGATCGCGACGTTTACGAGAAGCCCCACCGGCGGACCGAGAAGCAGCATCAGCCCGCCGCCCACCGCGGGACCCATCAGCAGTCCCAGGTAGCGGCCCGTGGCGCTCAGCCGGATCGCGCTCTGCAGCTGCTCGGTGCCGACGATGTCGTGGATCAGGAGCTGGCTCGCGGGTCCCCAGATGACCCCGGCCATGCCGTGCACGGTCAGCAGGACCGCGGCGTGCCACAGCTCGATCGTGTCGGTGAGAAAGAGCACGCCCCAGGCGAGCGACACTCCCATGAACAAAAGCATCGCGAACTGGATGATGCGCCGGCAGTCGTAGCGGTCGGCGAGCGCCCCGAAGTACACCGAGAACAGAAGAAACGGCAGCCAGTGGCTGAGCACTGCAAACCCCGCGAGCGCGGGGGAGTGGAATTTCTGGAACATCACCCAGTAGCTGATGACGTGCTCGACGTTGTCGGCCATCATCGCTGCCGCGGAAGCGGCGAAGTAGGCGCGGAAGCTCCCGTGACGGAGCGCCGCGAAGGCGACTGGCGCCCGGGCGGTCGGGGGCTGCTCGGTCATCGGCCTCGGTCGGGAAGCGGCGGGACGGGGCGCGGCCTGCGGTCCGGGCCCATAGCGACGTACGTGAGCGTCGCCTCGGTCACCTTGACGGTCTCGAGTTCGCTGGGATTGCGCTGGGCGTACACCTCGATGTAGACGGTGATCGAGGTGGTGCCGACGCGCACGATATCGCCGTAGAAGGACAGCACGTCGCCGATGAAGACCGGCTGCTTGAACTGGAACGAGTTGACCGCGACGGTGGCGACGCGGCCGCGCGCGTGGCGCGCGGCGAGCACGCTGCCCGCGGTGTCGACCTGCGACATGATCCAGCCGCCGAAGATGTCGCCGTGCTGGTTCGCATCGGCCGGCATGGGCACGACTCGGAGGAC
>VBDM01000281.1 GCA_005881355.1 Betaproteobacteria bacterium | reverse complement strand
CGACGCCGGTGGGCCCGCTGAAGAGGAAGCAGCCGATCGGCTTCTGCGGATTGGCGAGCCCCGAGCGCGCGGTGCGGATCGCCGACACCAGCGCCTCGATCGCCTGATCCTGGCCGAATACCACGGCCTTGAGGTCCCGGTCGAGGTTCTTGAGCGCCGCCCGGTCGTCCTGCGATACCGACGCGGGCGGGATGCGCGCGATCTTGGCGATGATCTCCTCGATCTCGGTTTTGCCGACGACCTTCTTCTGCCTGGACTTCGGCAGGATCTTCTGCGCGGCCCCGGCCTCGTCGATGACGTCGATCGCCTTGTCGGGCAGGTGCCGGTCGTTGATGTAGCGCGCCGACAGCTCGGCAGCGCTGGTGAGCGCATTGCCGCTGTATTTGATGCCGTGGTGCGCCTCGAAGCGCGATTTCAGGCCGCGCAGGATCGCGACCGTCTCTTCGACCGAGGGCTCGGGCACATCGATCTTCTGGAAGCGCCGCGACAGCGCGTGATCTTTCTCGAACACGCCGCGGTACTCGTTGTAGGTGGTCGCGCCGATGCATTTCAGCGCGCCCGAAGAGAGCGCGGGCTTCAGCAGATTCGAAGCGTCGAGCGTCCCGCCCGAAGCGGCGCCGGCGCCGATCAGCGTGTGGATCTCGTCGATGAAGAGGATGGCGTTCGGGTTGTCCACCAGCTGCTTCAGGACCGCCTTCAAGCGCTGCTCGAAATCGCCTCGGTACTTGGTGCCAGCGAGCAGCGCGCCCATGTCGAGCATGTAAACCTGGCAGCGCGTGAGAATCTCGGGCACCTGGCCTTCGACGATGCGGCGCGCGAGCCCCTCGGCGATCGCGGTCTTGCCCACGCCCGCTTCGCCCACGAGAAGGGGATTGTTCTTGCGCCGCCGGCACAGAGTCTGGATGACGCGCTCGATCTCGCGCTCTCGCCCGATCAGCGGATCGATCTTGCCTACCAGCGCCTGGGCGTTGAGGTTGAGCGTATAGGTTTCGAGCGCTCCGCCAGACTGCTGCTCGTCGCCCGCGGCTTCCTGTTCGGACTCGCCCCCGCCCTTCGCTTCCTTGGATGCCGGCGTCTTGGTGATGCCGTGCGAGATGTAGTTCACGACGTCGAGGCGCGTGACGCCCTGCTGGTGGAGGAAATACACGGCATGCGAGTCCTTCTCGCCGAAAATCGCAACCAGGACGTTCGCGCCGGTAACCTCCTTCTTGCCCGAGGACTGCACGTGCAGGATCGCGCGCTGGATGACGCGCTGAAAGCCCAACGTCGGCTGGGTGTCGATCTCCCCGGTACCGGCGACCGTGGGGGTGTGCGCCGTGATGAAGTCCCCCAGCGCCTTTCTCAATTCCTCGATGTTGGCGGCGCAGGCGCGCAGCACTTCCGCGGCGGTCGGATTATCCAGCAGCGCGAGCAGCAGGTGCTCGACGGTGATGAACTCATGCCGCTTCTGGCGCGCCTCCACGAAGGCCATGTGGAGGCTGACTTCGAGTTCCTGGGCGATCATCTGTCGTCTGTAGTGCTATTTAACGGGGGCGTGCCCACTTGTTCGATAAACCTCACGTTTCCTCCATGACACATTGTAGCGGGTGCTGATGCCTGCGTGCATAGCCGACCACCTGCTCGACCTTGGTCGTTGCGACGTCCTTCGGGTAGACCCCGCAGATACCCATGCCCTCGCGATGGACTTTGAGCATCACCTGTGTCGCCTTCTCCCGAGTCATGGAAAAGAATTTTTGCAGCACGATGACAACGAATTCCATGGGGGTGTAGTCGTCGTTCAGGATGATGACCTTGAATAAGGGGGGAGGCTTGAGCTTGGATTTCTTGGCCTCGAGTAGAGCGCCTTCTCGCATGCGGGTCGCCATACGTCATTTAACTTAACTTATGCCAGAAGTTCCCACCCGTCAAACCACTTGGACCCGGTTGCGGTAGGAAAATCACCAGCTTCATGCGCACGCTGTTGGGCGGAAACGCCTCCATTCGGTGTTGGCAGATCGTCCATACTGTAATCGCTGTTGCAGCGTCATGCAACCTTAAACGTGCTGGCAGAACAAGGGGTTGACACTCCCCCGGGCACTTGACGTCATCGCTCAAAGCGCGTAAAAGGCTTCCCTGTGTTTGTCCTCCATGCGGTTTGCAGGCTCAAATCCCTCTGCTGCGTTGAAGTACAGGCATAGTTGAAAGTGTCCCGGTATTAAAACTCAGGAAGGTTCTATGCCAACAGGTACGGTAAAGTGGTTCAATGATGCCAAGGGTTATGGCTTTATAACCCCGGACGACGGCGGTGAGGATTTGTTTGCGCACTTCTCCGCGATTCAGATGAGCGGCTTTAAGACGCTCAAGGAAGGACAGAAAGTCCAATTCGAAGTCACACAAGGCCCCAAAGGCAAGCAGGCTTCGAATATTCAGGCCGCGAGCTGATCGCTCGCGAACTCGGGCGGCACTCCGCCCGAGGTTGCAAGTTCCCCTCGTTTCGACCTCGGCACCCGGGGTCGGGCGTTCTTTTTCTCTTCGAACTGAGGCCGTTCGCGCGCCTTTGATACGCGCTCGCGTCAATGCATGCGCCGCCTAAGCTCCGCGTCCACTGCGTTCATGAACTCGTCGGTGGTGAGGAACGGGCGGTCCGGGCCTATCAGTAGGGCAAGGT
>VBDM01000274.1 GCA_005881355.1 Betaproteobacteria bacterium | reverse complement strand
GGGCGCGCGCGGTGCGGCACTAGTTCACGGTCCGGTCACGCTTGCATGCCCCGTCAAAAACGGCTGCCGCCTATAATGGCGTGCCCGCGGAAAATCGCGGCATCGCCTGAAAACCAAGCACAGGAGGAAACCATGGGTCTTCGGCTGAAGTTCAACTTGGCGCTGCTGTTCGTGTTCGTGCTGGGGTTCGCCGTCTCCGGCTATCTTTCCTACAACCTGCTGCACAAGAACGCGCGCGAGGAAGTCCTGCGCAACGCGGGCGTGATGATGGAGGCGGCCTTGTCGATGCGCCAGTACACGGTGAGCCAGGTGCGCGACAAGCTGGTGCAGAAGGAAGGCGAGTTCCTGCCCCAGACGGTGCCCGCGTTTGCCGCCACCGAGATGATGAACCAGCTGCGCAAGAAGTATCCCGACTACGCCTACAAGGAGGCGGCGCTCAATCCGACCAACCCGCGCGACCGCGCCGAGGGATGGGAAGCGGACGTCGTCAACCAGTTCCGCAAGGAAACCCGCCCCGAGATCTCGGGGACCCGGGCGACGGATGCGGGTCTTTCGCTGTACCTCGCCCGGCCGTTCCAGATCAAGGATGAAGCCTGCCTCTCCTGCCACACCACGCCGGAGATGGCGCCCGCGGCAATGGTCACGCGCTACGGGCGGGACAACGGCTTCGGCTGGCAGCTGAACGAAGTCATCGGTGCCCAACTGGTCTCGGTGCCGATGTCCCTGCCGGTCCGGAATGCGAATCGCGCCTTCTACACTTTCATGGCTTCGCTCGGCGGCGTTTTCGTCGCGCTGTTCGTCATCCTGAACCTGATGCTCTATGTGCTCATCGTGCGGCCGGTGAGGCGGGTGGCCGCGGCGGCCGACCGGCTGAGCGCCGGCAGGACCAGCAGCGCCCAGACAGACCTCCCGGAGCTGCCCGAGTCGGGCAAGGACGAATTGGGGGTGCTGGCGCGGTCCTTCAACCGCATGCGCCGCAACCTGGAGGATACGATCAGGATGATGGATAAGAGATAGCTCTCACCGCGGACCGCCGGGAGCGCGGGTCCCGGCGGCGAAAGCGGTCATGCCGATAGCGGCGGGCCCGGACCGCCGCCGCGGACCGGAAGCATCAATTGAAAAAGACGCCGTCCTTGTTGATGACCGTGATATCGACGTACTTCGAGCCGTTGTGATTGGTCGGCGAGTAGCCGACGAGATAATCGCCCAGATCGAGATCGCGGATTCCTTCCACGGCCTTGATGAATCCGGCGCGGGTCACGACCTTGCCGCTTCGCCTGAGCCCTTCCACCAGCACCTTGGCCGAGATGTAGCCCTCCAGGCCGGAAAACGAGTACTCGGGCTTGGCGCCCACCGCCGCCAGGGCGTTCTGGTACTCGCTCACGATGGGGATCCGCTTCTTGGTCGGCAGCGGCACGATCTGCGCCATGATCACCCCGGCCGCCTCGCTCTTCAGCTCCTTCACGATCGCGCTACCGACGAACGAGACGCTCAGGAACTGCGAATTGACGCCCGATTTCCTCATCTGTCTCACGAATTCGCTCAAGGGTTTCACCGCCGCGTCTTCGGGACTGAGCTTGCTCATGATGCCGAGGGCTTCCTTCACGTCGCTCGAGTTGCGGTCGACCGAGGCGCTGCCCACCAGCGCAAAACCGTGCCCCGCGGCGGCGTCTTCGGTCATCTTGAGGTTCGACTTCGTAGTATCGTCCTTGTGGTAGATCATCCCGATCTTCTTCTGGCCGGTGGTCACCAGAAAGTTCACCAGCGCCTGCGTCTCCAGCTTGTAGCTGGCGCGCACGTTGAACACGTTCTTGTTGAACACGCCGTGGATGGTTTCGCCTCCGGTGGCGGCTCCAAAAAACGGTATGTTCGCCTGCGTGATGATCGGCAAGGCGGCCTCGCTGGTGTTGCGCCCGGTATACCCGAACAACAGGAAGACCTTGTCCTCCGCGATCAATTTCCTGGTATTTTCCTCGCCGCGCTTGGTCTGGCCGCCGTCGTCGAGAGTGATCAGCCTGATTTTTCTGCCGTTGACGCCGCCCTGGCGGTTGACCAATTCGAAATAAGCGAGCGCGCCGTCGCGCGTCTGCTGCCCGGATTCGGCCGCCGTGCCGGTCAAGGAAGCCGATTGGCCGATCGATATCTGGCTCGCGCTGACGCCGTTTTCCGCAAACGCGCCCGCTCCATACGCGGCGCTCGCCGCGAGAATAAACGCCGCTGAAACTCCGGACGTGCGCATGGCCGGCTCCCCCGTTGAAAAAAAACGTCATCAATGGTAGATCGTCGCCGGTTTGACGTCTACCGTGGGCCGGCCTCGAAGAAAAACGAAGTTCGACGCGGCCTGACGCCGCGCGACTCGTCGATTCTCAGCGGGACGACACCGTGCGCGGTGCGTGCTCGGGAGACGAGGCGGACCGAGTGCCCTTGCATCCGAGCCTCGAGCGCACCTCTTGCATTCCGTCGCTGTCGTCACTCCCGTCGGACGCCGTCTCACCGGAGTAATCCAGAGAAAGATTGTCCTTTACGAGCGCCCGGCGGTAGTAGTCGAGGGACTTCGACAGTGCGGCACAAGCGGCACGAGTCTCGTTTAGACGGCCACGCGCGACGCCCAGCTGAAAATACGCCTTGCTTACCGACCAAAAATCCTGCGACGCCAAAAGGGGCGGCAAAGCCTTCTCAAGAGTAGACACGGCGCTCGCAACCTGGCCCCGCTGCATCATCTCGCGGGCATCCGCGAGCCTCGTGCTTGGATCATCGGTTGCCGACACAAGGGTCGCACAGCCGAAGAACAAAGCGATGCCCAGGAAGGCAGACAATTTTTGACTGATCGTTGACATGATTTCTCCTTGGATTGACTGTTCGTTCTGTCGATGTCGCAACATAAAGTGATCGATAGTTGCCGCTTTTCGCCTTCCAATGCTCGTTAAACCGCAGGCTCAAGCCATTTCAAAAGTGCCCGGAAGCTATAAGCAAGGCGGATGCCAGGTGCGACGTCCGTTCGGCGGCTGCGTACGGTGCCTTGTTTTGAGACCGTTTTCCCGCACTCCGTGACTTATTCCGGAGCGCGCCGCGCCGTTGGCGCAATTCGAGCGGGATCCTGCCCGAGGCGCGCGAAAACCTGCGAAATGCGAAAGGGATGTCGTCGCGAAGATTTGCGACGCGGCGTGCGAGGGAAGTCCTACCGTGAGTACATCGAAGGCGGCGGGCCCGTTTCGCCAGCCTGCAGAGAATCGACGCGGAGCCGCGGCGTCTTCAGAAAATGATGCTGAGCCCGCCGATGGCGCCCTTGCCGCCCACCTTCACCTTCTCGCCGCTCGCGTCTTGGATCGTCGAGGAGAAGGACTTGTACTGGACGTTGAGGCCGACGTGCCCGAAGCGGAGCTCGATGCCCGCCACGCCCTGGTAGGCCGGGCCGGACGCCTGTGCCGTGACGTCGCCGCTGAACCTCCCGACGGCGTAGCCGGCGCCTGCGCCCACGTAGGGATAGAACCAGCTTGCCGCGCGCAGGTAATACTTTGTGTTCAGCATGAACGCGCCCACTTCCTGCTGGACGCTCAGAGGTGTTCCGCCGTTGATGACCAGATTGTTCTTGAAGTAGAAGAGCTCGCCGCCGGCGGCAAAACCGGAGCTGCCGCGCCACTCGATCTCGAAGCCGTACACGGGCTTGGAGGCGGCCTCGAAGGTGCTGGGAAAACCCTCGAGCACCTGTGCGGGCTGGGCCAGCTTGAACCTGCCTCCTTTTGCGATGAGCGCAATTTCCGACTCGCGGTCCGGTTCGGCGGCGGCCGGCGCCTGCGGCGCGGCTGGCGGCGGGTGCGTTGCAATCGGCTGCGTTGCGATCGGCTGCGGTGCAATCGGCTGCGCAGCGCCCGGCGCGGCGGCCGTCGCCGCCTGCGCGGCGCCGGCCCAGCGGCTTTGCGCGAGCAAGTTGCGGCCCTCGGCCTCGCCCACCATGCGCATCTCGGCATGCACGACCATGATGCCGTGGACTGCTTCGAGGTGCACGAAGTAGCTCTGGCCGGCTGCGGCCTCGAACCTGAGCGAGGTCAATACGCGGTCGCCGGCGCGCAGGAAAGTGGGCCCGGGGTCGACGGCCGCGGCGAGGAAAGTGCCGTCGGCGAGGTCGCCGGCGGGCTGCGCGTTCACGACCACCGGCACCTGCGCGGCCCTCGGCTCCCGGTCGCTGCGAAAAACGATTACCAAGGCCTTGCCCGACGGCAGGACGGCGCGCCGCGGGTCCTGCTGGGCGTGCGCGGGCGGGGCGGAAAACGCGCCGCAAAGCGCGAGCAGGAGGACGCCGCCCGCCGACATTCCTGCG
>VBDM01000273.1 GCA_005881355.1 Betaproteobacteria bacterium | reverse complement strand
CAGCGAGGAGCTGTACGCGAGCGAGGAGCTCGACCTGTTCCGGCGCCTGAAGCGCCTGGCCCGGCGCGAGCGGCGAAGCATCGTGATTCTTCGCCGCAATCCCCTGCTCACCAGCGACCGCAAGCTGCGGCTCTACGGCCGGGCCGAGTTGTTCTGGTTCTTGCTGAAGACCGTCGTGTCGCGCGGGCGCACGCTGCGAAGCCGACAGGACTGCTTCGCCTGGTACGACGGTCGGCGCTGACGGGCTCGGAACGGGCGTCCCGGGCTCTCGCTAGCTCTGCGTCTGCGCTTTCAGGTGCGCTTTGGATTTTCTGCCGGGAGCGGCAGGCGGAATATAGCCCGCGATCCTGCAGAGGAGGCCCTCGCTCCTCTTGCCGTTGTTGAACCGGATGGACTGGCACAGCATGACCTCGCCGCGCGCCGAGAGCGCGGACACGTGCAGCCGCACGTTTTCGAGCGAGATTCCGGTATCCGTCGCGATCTCCGAGTCCAGCCGTTCGCCGCGGTCTTTCAGGTATTTGAGGATTTCCTGCAAGGCGGTACTCCTTGTGTTTTCTATCTCGGGATGCGTCGGCAGCCCGAAATCGGAGCGACATTTTACGCTAAAGTGACGGATCTCGCCATTCGAGCATGGAAAAGACCCGCCGTTCCGACCGCCGCTCCTTTCTGCTGGGCTCGGGCGCAATTGCGCTTCTCGAGGCGGCGGCCTTTCCGCGCGGCGTCCGCGCTCAAGGCTGGCCCGCGCGGCCGATACGGATCATCGTCAGCTTTCCGCCCGGCGGGCTGACCGATCTCTACGCCCGCGCTTACGGCGAAACCATTTCACGCAGCATCGGCCAACCGGTGGTGGTCGAGAACCGGGCGGGCGCGGGCGGGGTCATCGGTTGCGACGCGGTGGCCAAATCGCCTGCCGACGGCTATACGCTGCTCTTCACCATCTCGACGCCGATCGTGCAGGCGCAAGCCCTGTACAAGAAACTGCCTTACGACCCGGACAAGGACTTCACGTTCATCGCGGCGTTCGATTCCGGCCATCTTCCGCTCGCCGTGCACCGCGACGTCCCGGCGCGCGCCTTCCGCGAGTTCGTCGATTTCGCGAAGAGAACCGCGGTGAACTTCGGAAGCTACGGGCCGGGCTCGGTTCCGCACATGGTGGCCGCGCAGATCAACAAGCTCTTCGGAGCGCGGATCGAGGTCGTGCACTTCAAGGGCGAGGCGCAGATGTGGCTGGAGGTGGCGGCCGGGCGGATCCATGCGGCGATCGGGAGCATCTCGGCGCTGTCGCCGCACCTGCAGGGCGAGGCGGTGCGTCCGATCGCGGTCAACACGGCGAAACGTTCTCCCAAGCTGCCCCAGGTCGCGACGTATCTCGAACAGGGATTCCCCGAGAAGGTATTCATGCTGAAGGGCTGGCTGGGTCTGCTCGGCCCGGCGGGTCTGCCAGCGGAAATCGTCGGCCGGATCTCGAAGGCGATCCTCGAAGGCGCGGAGTCGCCACGCCTCAAGCAGATCTACGAGACTTTCGGACTCCTCGAGAAGCCGACGACCCCGGAAGAATTCGTCGCTCTATATCGCGAGGAAGGTCCCGCGATGATCGCGATCGCGAGGGAGCTCGGCGTATCGCTCGATTAGGCGGGCTTCGCGGCGTCCGCGCGGGCCTTCCTCGCGTTCCACTTCGCGAGCTTCTTCGCCCGCTTGGCTATCCCGGCCAAGTCCTTCTTCCCTCTCTTCCTCCTTCGCCGGGTCTCCAGCATCTGGGAGTGAGTCACGTGAGTCAAGTGAGCCAAGGCGCCTCCGATCGTGCGTTGAATGGCGCGACAGTTTGACGGGTTTCGGCGTGCTTGGGTAGCGCAGCTCTACTGCCCCATGATCTCGCGCGCGAGGTCGGTCGCGCCGTAGACCTTGCCGAGGCTTTCCAGGATCGCGCCGCTGTGCACGGCGACCGCGCGGTTAGTGCGCGGGTCGAACCAGAAGGCGCCGCCCAGCGAATGGATGTTGCCGTCGAAGATCAATCCGACGATCTCGCCCGCGCGGTTGATCATCGGGCTGCCGGAGTTGCCGCCGATGATGTCGTTGGTGGTCACGAAGTTGAAGCGCTGCCCCAGATCGAGCCTGCCCTTCGCCGCGTGCCATGACGCGGGCAGCGCGAAGGGGTCGGCGGCGGTTTCGCGCGCGAACGCGCCGGCGATATCGGTGAAGGGCGGGATCTTCCTGCCGCCTTCGCTCCAGCCGGCGACCTCGCCGTACGACAGGCGCAGGGTGAACGTCGCATCCGGATAGGCGCTGGTCCCGTGCCGCGCGAATCGCGCCTGCGCGATCAATTCGGTGTTTTTCTGCACGACGGCTTCCACTTCGCGCTCATAACGCTTGCGGATGGCGCGCGCCGCCGTGTCCACGGCCGATGCGAGCTTGATGAACGGATCGTCCGATCCCGCGATCGCCTCCTTGCCGCCGGCCCACAGGGACCTGCGCACCGCCGGATCGCCGAGCCGGGTGGCGGCGATCCATTCCGCCGCGAGCTGTTCGGGCGACTTCCTTCCGAGCACGACGCGCACGAACGGATCGTCCGCGCCGAGCAGCTCGCGCATTTTCGTCAGCGACCAGGAGAGCCTCATCGTCTCGTACTCGGGATAGATCGGCGCGGTGGAAAACAGGCGCTGCTCGAGCTCCGGGAGGCGCGAATCGTTGAGCTCGGGCAGGCGGTCCGCGTCCGGCTTCGCGCGCTCCTCGGCGCCGCGCACCAGCGCTCTGGCGTATCCGAAGTAGCGGCCTGTAAAGGCGCGCGCCTGCTCGATCGCCGAGTATTGCGCCTCGATCCCGCGGTAGACCTGCTGCGCCTTCTCTATCGCATCCCAGGCTCCGCCCACCCGGTTCCGCAGCGCGGGCTGCGAAGCGACGAAGG
>VBDM01000275.1:582-5570 GCA_005881355.1 Betaproteobacteria bacterium | reverse complement strand
AGGAGGGGAGGATTCGAAGGGGGTGCGCCCCTTTTTTTGCAAACCGCTCCTGAAGTCGGCCTGGGAAGGACTTCGCCTTCGCACCGGTTCAGGCAGAGGAACTGCTGGGAAAAATTCGGGGAACTTGGGAAGAACCGCGAAGAGGCCGCGACGCTAACCGGATAACGCGCCGCAGGAACCTTGGCGCGCACTATACAGGGGTTCGGGACGGGGTGCTTGGGTTTCGAAACGGGGCGGCCCGAGACAGCGGCGCTCTCCTTGACCCCGAGGCTACTTGAGTAGCTCCGGATGACTTAGCTTGAGCCGCGCGAGAACCAGCTTCTGCAGCTTTCCCGCGAGCTCGACCAGATCCTTCGCCTCCGCCTCGGTCGCAGGCGGGGCGCCCTGATACTCAGCGGCGTTGCGCCGGTTGTGGTAGCTGTCGAGCGCGACCCACAGGTCTCGAGGCGCGCCGGCGGTCGTTTCCAGGACCTGGAAGATGAGTTTGCGGTGTCCCCGGGAAGCCGAGGGGCGATAGCCTTCCGCGCGCAAGGCGGCGAGCGCCAGCGCGTGCACGGCGTTGTAGGCGAGCATGAAACGGCCGGCCGCGCTCACGGACTTGATGCCGCTGTCGCGCAACTGATCGTCGGCGCTCTTCAGCAGGCGGCCGATCTCGCCGACGCTCGTCGGCTCAGCGGCGAGCTGCCCTGCGCGCCCCAGGTTTGCGAGATTGCCTGATTTCATCGAGGATGTAGTCGTTGCCGATGAGCCAGATCTTCGGGCCTTCGAGAACTGCGCTGATGAAATGGTGCTCCTCTACCAGCATCTCCGCGAATTCTTCGGTCGAGTAGGTGACCACGGAGATATTCCGGCCGAGCTGTGTTTGCACGGGCGCGAGAGGGAGTGAAACTTCAGACGGCCGCAGGTCGGCGACCAGAAACAGGTCCACGTCGCTCGCCGCGTTGGCCGTACCCTTAGCGATCGAGCCGTAGATGAATGCGAGGCGGATGCGGTTCTTGAACGGGACGAGCATCTTGCGCAGCACGTCCGCCACGCCGAAGGTCTTGGTGACGATCCCAAGCAGCTCGACGTAGATCGGCGCCTCGGGATTCGCGCGGAAGTGCGTCTGGTTGGCGCGCTCCTCGCGAAGGACGAGGCCGGCGGCCACGAGCTGCTGAAGCTCCTTCTGTACCTGGCTCATGCCGCCGCCCGCGCGCGCGGCGATCTCGCGCAGATAGAAGGACCGGCTGGGCTGCCCAAAGAGCTGCGCCAGTACGTTGCGCCGAGTCTTGCCGAAGAGCGCGCCTGCGATGTCGGTTCCGGCTGCGGCCATGGAAGGCGCAGTGTACCGAAATTCGGTGCGTTCGTACAGAAAATCGGTACGCGCTCTTCCGCGCGAAACGCGGGAAGATCAGCGCTTCGCGCTGAAGTCGAGCTCGCTTCCGCCGGGATTTTTCGCCGCCGCGGCCGGCGCTCCGCCGAGCAGCCGGTCGAGATCGGCCTTGACCGCCGCGTTGTCGAGCGCGACGCGCCCCTGCAGGCGCATCAGTATCCGCGAGGGCAGGTCGATCGTGCGCGGGTCGCCGGCGCGCATGTTGGCCGCGACGGTGATGAGCGGTACGGCGTGCGTGTTGCGAAAGCCGGGGCTCGCGCGCTCCATCGCCTCGATGACGGCGTTCTGCGCGCGGGCGATGCCGATGAGGATGTCGGCGAGGTGGGCGGTGGTGAGGTTCATGGCGTTCTCCAGGCGTTCTCGTCGTGAGGCGAAGCATAGACGGGGCGGCGGCCGGTGACCACTTTTGTGCGCATAAAGCGACGATTTTCGGCCTATCGCACCGCCGGAGTGCGCCGGGCGCGCGGTCTGCGCCTTCCAATTCCCTGACTTCCATCGAATTTCCTGAAATCGGCTCCGGAGTTTTCATTGGCACGCTCGTTGCGTCGCACCCGGAACGTGCGGCCGCGGGAGTCGCGGCTGCCGGAGTCATCCGATCGAAGGGCCGGCCGTGTCGAAGCGAAACCTTGCGTCCCTGTATGCGCTCGTCGCGTCGCTTGCGGCATTATTCACGCCGGCGCCCGCCACGGCCGACAGCGCGGACGGGGCGGTGCTCCTCGTGGCGCAGCCCGAGCTCGCGAGCCCGCTCTACGGATCGACGATCCTCCTCGTCAAGCCCGTCGCCGGCGGCGCCCATATGGGCTTCATCATCAACAAGCCGACGACGGTGAAGCTCGGCGAGGTGTTCCCCGAGCACGAGTCCTCGAAGAAGATCGCCGATCCGCTCTTCCTCGGCGGCCCCGCGGGCATCGACAGGATTTTCGCGCTGGTCGAGGGCCGGAACGCGGCGGGCGACAGAGCGATACAGATCACGCCCGACCTCTTTCTCGCCTCCGAGGCGAAGGCCGTGGACCGCATCATCGACGCCGAGGCCGATCACGCGCGCTTTTTCATCGGGCTCGTCGTATGGCGCCCGGGCGAGCTGGACGACGAGATCGAGCGCGGCCTGTGGTTCGTCGAGCAGCCGGACGCGAAGCTGGTGCTGAACAGGAAAACAGACGGGCTCTGGGAGGAGCTCGTGCGCCGCTCCGAGGCGCGCGCGAAGACGATTTAGGCAGGGGAACAGGGAGGGCGGCCGCGGCGGGGAGTTGGGTCCCCTGCCGCGGGGCCGCGGATGATTTTCGCGGTCGCTCTTCGAATCTACTGCGGCTGGATGCCCGCGCGCCTGAGCACCGCGCCCCAGCGCGCGATCTCCGACTGTATGAACGCGGCGAATTCCTCGGGCGAGCCGGGCGCGGGAGTCGCGCCTTCGTTGTCAAGGCGCGCGCGCAGATCCGGCGTCTGCATGATGCGCCGGATCTCGGCGTTCAGCCTCGTCACGATCCCCCGCGGCGTGCCCGCCGGCGCGACGATGCCGTACCAGCCCGACGCGTCGAATCCCTTCACCCCCGATTCGTCCAGCGTCGGAATCTGCGGGAGCGACTCCAGGCGCTTCAAGCCCGACACCGCGAGCGCGCGCAAGCGTCCCGAATTCACGTGCGGCATCACCGCCGGCGNNNNGGTCGGTGAGCATCGGCCCGATCCCTTGGTAGGGCACGTGCAGGATGTCGGTGCCGGTCGCGAGCTTGAAGTACTCGGTGGTGAGGTGGGAGGTGCTGCCCGCGCCGGCCGAGCCGTAGGCGAGCTTGCCGGGGTTGGCACGCGCGTAGGCGATCAGCTCGGCCGCGCTCGCGGCGGGCACCTGCGGGTTGACGACGAGCACGCTCGGCACCATCGCCATGAGCGACACCGGCGCGAAGCTCTTCACCGGGTCGTAGGGAAGGCTCTTGTAGATCGCCGGGTTCACCGCGAGCGTGCCGAGGTGCCCCATCATGAGCGTGTGGCCGTCGGGCGCCGCCTTCGCCGCGGCCTCCGCGCCGATCGAGCCGCCCGCGCCGGGGCGGTTGTCGATGACGACGGCTTGAGCGAGGCTCTCGGCGAGCTTCTGCGCGAGCGCGCGGGCGAGAATGTCGGTCGAGCCGCCCGGCGGGAAGGGAACGATGAGGCGGACCGGGCGCGAAGGATAGGTCTGCGCTTGAACGCCCGCGGCGGCGAGCGCGAGGAGAAAGAGGGCGAGGCCCGGGCGGAAAAAGAGATTCACGTCCCGGCCAAGGATACACGAGGGCCGATTCACGGGGATCGGCGCCCCGTTTCCGCCACGATTGAGCCGCAATCCGTCCGCGCTCGGCCCCGGGAAGCGCAGGGTCTTGCGTCAGGCTCCCACTTTCCCCATTTCCCCGGAGCCCCGATGCACAAGACCCTGCTCGTGAAGACCGCGCTGGTCGCCGCGCTGTTCCTGATTCTCCTCGTCCCGCTGCAGATGATCGGCGGGCTCGTCGCCGAGCGCCAGGGGCGGCAGCAGGAGGTGGTGAAGGAGATCGCGGAGAGCAGCTTCGGCAGGCAGGCGTTCGCGGGCCCCTTCGTCAATTTCCCCTACGTCGAGGAGTACGAGCAGGAAGTCACCGAGGAGAAGAAGGACAAGACCGTGACCCGGATCGAGCAGCGCCGCATTCGCCGCACCGCCACGTTCTTCCCCGCGAGCACGGGGCTGGTTGCGACGGGCACGGTGGAAACGAAGTCGCGCGGCCTGTTCAAGGCGCGCGTATTCAACTGGCAGGCGAGCGCGCGCGGCGAATTCGTTCTCGACGGCAAGTTCGCCTTTGCGCACGCGCGCAAGGGCTCGCGCATCACGGTGGGCAAGCCCTTCGTCAGCGTCGCGCTCGGCGATCCGCGCGGATTGAGCGCCTCGACCGTGTTCCGCTGGAACGGCGAGCCGGTCGCGCTCGAGCGCGGGACGAATCTGCCCGCGATCGACGGCGGCGTGCACGCGCGCGTCCCCGACTTCGATCCGGCCAGGCCCGGGCGCTTCGAATACGCCCTCGACTTCGGCCTGCGCGGAAGCGAGTCGATGGCGGTGGTGCCGCTCTCGGGCAGCACCACCGTGAGCCTCGCTTCCGACTGGCCGCACCCCAGCTTCGCCGGGCAGTTCCTGCCCCTGCCCGAGACGAAGATCGGGCCGCGCGGCTTCGAGGCCTCGTGGAGCGTGAGCGGGCTCGCCTCGGGCGCGCAGGCCCAGCTCTCCGAGGCGATAGCCTCGGAGAGGAGCTGCGCCGCGGCGAGCTGCGCGGACCGGCTCCAGGTGCGCTTCATCGAGCCGATCGACATCTACTCGCTTTCCGACCGCGCTCTCAAATACGGGTTTCTCTTCGTCGGGCTCACCTTCGGCGCGTTCTTCGCCTTCGAGATCATCAAGCGCCTGCCGATCCACCCGGCGCAGTATCTTCTGGTCGGGCTCGCGCTGGCGACGTTCTTCCTGCTGCTGATCGGGCTTTCCGAGCACATCGCGTTTTGGGCCGCGTACGCGGCCGCTTCGGCGACGTGCGTCGCGCTTCTCGGGTTCTACCTCAGCGCGGTGCTGAAGAGCGCGCTGCGGGGCGTTTCCTTCGCCGCGATGCTGGTCGCGCTGTATTCGGCGCTC
>VBDM01000275.1:0-432 GCA_005881355.1 Betaproteobacteria bacterium | reverse complement strand
AGCTGGGCCGCCATCCAGTCCGCGGTCTGGTCGCGGTAGCGGTACCCGAGGTTGTTGACGACGTGGTTGCCGCCCTCGATCACCGAGAGCACGCACGGGCCCGAGACGGCTCCAGCGAGCTTCTCGGCCTGCGCGTGCGGCGTGAGACGGTCCTTGGTCCCGGCGACGATGTAGATCGGGCAGGTGATGTTCTTCGCGATGCCCGCGAGAGAGAAGCGCACCGCCACCTTGCCGGCCTCCTCGAGGTTCGCGCTCTTCGAGCGCACGCGGGAGGCCTCCACGTTCATCTGCGGGCGCCCGGTGAAATCGGCCGAGCGCTGGAACGGGCCGGAGAGCGCGACGCAGGCCTTGATGCGCTTCTCGTACGCCGCGGCGCGCGGCGCGTAATAGCCGCCGAGCGACACGCCCCAGATCCCGGTGCGCGAGGCGTCG
>VBDM01000271.1 GCA_005881355.1 Betaproteobacteria bacterium | reverse complement strand
TCGAAAGGATGGGCTGTTCGTGATCTACAGGATCGCTGGAGGCGGAGTGGTCAGATTGCTCATGGCGCTGCGCGAAGTCGCGGAAAACAATCTTGCCGAGGTCGAGCGCCTAATAAAAAGCTTTCTCAGCAAGAAGGACAACCTGGAACCGGTATCCGCCAACGAGTTGCGAAAGCTGACCCGCAGGGGTGCCGTTACCGTCGTGGATGTTCGCCCGCCCGAGGAGTACGCGGCCGGACATCTTCCCGGCGCGCTCAACCTGCCGCTACCCCAGTTGGCCAAGCAGCTGCACAAACTCCCTGCGAATCGCGAGATCGTGGCCTATTGCCGCGGCCCCTATTGCCTGCTTTCGTACGACGCGGTCGAAATGCTTCGCGCTAAAGGCCGCAAGGCGCGGCGCCTCGCCGAGGGATACCCCGAGTGGCAGAGCGCGGGATTGCCCGTCGATCGCAGCGCCCCCGAGTCCGCTCGCTGAATCTATCGACAGATCTGTTTGACGAACGAACCGAGTGCTTCGACAGCTTGCCGTCGGCGGTCTGTACTGAGTTCGGCGTATAGTTCAAACTTCGCCGCGAATTCCTGAATAACAGGCGAAAGAATCGAGTTCTATTCCTGTGTGTTTTAAGTAGCAACGGAAAGGAGGCGACAACATGGCACGAGACAATTCATCCGTTCGTACCGGTTCCACCATGATGTTGATTGGTGCTCTGGCTTTCATTGGCTATGCCGTAGTCTTTTTTATCCGCAGTTTTACTGGTACTGGCTTTGAGCTCGGCGTAGAGACCTTGAATGGCGTAACCAAGGAACAGCTCAACGCTCTTAACCCTGCGGTGGTCTACTACATCAATCATCTGCACATCGCCACCGCTGGTTTCATTGCCGCAACCGGCATCGCCGTTGCAGCGCTCTCTTGGTGGGGAGTCCGCAAAGGAGAATGGTGGGCTTGGTGGGCGGCCATGGTTTCCCCCGTGGCGGGCTTAGCCGTTGCTCTGCCCATGCATTACTTCGGTCACTTTACCTATGACTGGGTGAGTCATCTGGGGCCGATCTATCTGGCAACGCTCCTATTTGTGATAGGGGCTCTGCAGGCCCTCCGAGGCTTACTACAAAGAGGCGGCACGTGATTTTTTAGGAAACAACCGGGTTACGACGATTTACAAACGCCCCGACGTCCACAATTGCCCGATTGCAGCCTTTCGCGGTGGTGCCAGACGAAGTTTCTGGGGCACCGAACTCCGTTAAACCTCCGATAAACCACACTATCCGACGTGAAAAATCAGAGAGGCGTCTAAAGGGGCGGATCGCTACTTCACCGACGTGATCACATAATTCGACCCCTGCTCCACGAACTCAAATTCGACCTTTTTATCCTGAGAGAATTTGCCGAGCAGCGCCTTGTCCTTGACGGTGAAAGTCATGCTCATCGCCGGCCATTTCATCGTCGGGATCGGACCGTGCGCGATCGTCACTTTGCCGCCCGCGGGATCGACCTTCTTCACCGTGCCGACGCCCTTGTGCACCTCAGATTTCTTGTCAGCGCCCATGCCTTTCATTTCCATTCCCTTCTTGTCCTTTCCCATCATGTCCTTGCACTTGCTCATGTCCATGCCTTGCGTCATCTCCTTGCACTTGCTCATGTTCATGTCTTTCATATCCATGCCGCCCATGCCCTGGGCGCGGCCCAAGGGAATCGTCCCAACAAAGAGCACGAGAACCACCGCGAGAGAAACACGGTTTGCTTTTTTCATGTCAATACTTCCTTTCGTTAGGGGTTAAAAATCGAAATCGCGCCTGCAGCCCGGCGGCTCTATCGGCAAAGAAACGCCGACCGTGTACGCGGCAAGGCTTGCTACAAGATTCATTGCAGCTCATGTCGAGGCTCCTCCCTGAAGTTGGTCTCTCGGCGCGCCCGCTTGCGCCGTGGATGCGACACGGGGCCGGTGCAATAACAAGTACGCGACGGGTACGACGAACATCGAAAGCAGCGGCGCGGTGATCATTCCGCCTACCATGGGCGCGGCGATGCGCCGCATGACTTCGGAGCCCGTGCCCGAGCCGAACATGATGGGGAGCAGCCCGGCGATGATGACGGCGACCGTCATGGCGACCGGCCGCACGCGAAGCGCCGCGCCTTCGACGATGGCCTGCGCAAATCCGCGCTCGTCGCGGAGCCGGCCCGCCGCCTCGCGCGCGGCGACGGCCTGGTTGACGTAGACGAGCATGACCACGCCGATCTCCGCCGCCACGCCCGCGAGCGCGATGAATCCCACGGCCGAGGCGATCGACATGTTGTAGCCGAGCAGGAACACCAGCCAGAACCCGCCGACGAGCGCGAAGGGCAGCGTGCCCATGATCAGCAAGGCCTCGGCGACGCGCCGGAACGCGAAATAGAGCAGCACGAAGATGATCGCGAGCGTTGCCGGCACCACGATCTTGAGTCGTGCAGTGGCGCGCTCGAGGAACTCGAACTGGCCGGACCACGAGATCGAGGTGCCGGGCGGAAGCTTCACTTTCTCCGCCACCGCG
>VBDM01000270.1 GCA_005881355.1 Betaproteobacteria bacterium | reverse complement strand
CTCGACCAGCACGCGCATGAACGCCTTGTTGAATCCGACCTGGCAGGCGTCGGTCGCCACGCGCAGCGCGTCCGCCTTGATCTCGATCACCGTGACCTCGCCCAGCGCGGTGATGGTCGTGGTGCGGCGCCCCATGCGGCCGGTGAAGTACAGGATCTCGCCGAAGCAGCCGCCGGGCTTGATGACGTTGAGCTGCTTGCCGAGGAGCATTACGCCGACTTCGCCGCCGACCAGGAGGAAGAAGCTGTCGCCCTGATCGGCCTCCCGGATGATGACGGTTCCCGATTTGATGGTCTTCCAGCTGCCGATGCGCACCACCTCCCAGAGCGCGACGTCGTCGAAGTCCTCGAAGAAGGGCATATCCCGGAGTCCGTTGAACTTCTCGGAATCGGAGACCGACCCGCCGGAAAGGCGCAGCGTGGTGAAGGCCTGGCTCAGGTCCTTGCCGAAATCGAGCCAGGTCTTGTAGCGCGCGGCGGTGTCCTTTTCGATCGCCTTCATCACGATCTCATCGAGCAGCGGCGGCAGGTCCGGGCGCAGCGTGGCGGGCCGCGCGGGGGGCGTGTTGAGAATCGCATAGCTCAAGCCCGCCTGGGTACCGGCCTCGTAGGGCAGCCGGCCGGTAAGCATCCGGTACATCACCACGCCCAGAGAATAGATGTCGGTCTGGTGGGTCACGTCCTCCGTGCGAATCTGCTCTGGGGACATGTACGCGGGCGAGCCGACCCCGGTGAGCTGGGTCGTCTCCTGACCGAGCCGCTGCTGAAATGAGGCTCCGAAGTCGCTTACCTTGGTATCGCCGTTCTTCGAGAGCAGGATGTTGCCGGGCTTGATGTCGCGGTGTATCACCCCGTGCTGGAATGCGTACTCGAGCGCTCGTATGCATTTGAAGATGATCTCGACGACCTTGTTGAGGGGCAGCAGGTTGGTGACATCCGAGTGCGCCTCGAGCGTCGTGCCCGGCACGAATTCCATCACCAGGTAGCTGTGCTCGGGCTCGGCCACGGCGTCGAGGATCTCGACGATGTGCGGATGGCTGAGCTTGCCGGCGAGCGCCGCCTCGGCGAGGAACGCCTTGTGCATCATGCGCTCGGTCTGAGGATTGATGTTCTCGTCGAACAGGAACACCTTGATCGCGACTTCCCGGTCGGCGAAGGTATCGCGCGCGAGATAGACGCGGCTGGTCGCTCCGCTGCCGATCTCGCGGACGATCGGATATTTCCCCAGGTGCTCCAAGGGCTCGAGCTTCATCGCCATGTCGTGAGGGCCTTTCGGGGCAACGCGGCAAGTTTTAAGCAGCGCCCGAGCGAAATCAAGTAATCTTTAAAAATCATTGTGATATTTAACATGCTTGGGGGGAAAAGCTGTTACCGCGTCGCAATATCTTTGGTAGCCAACCGTCGGAGTTGCCGGTGCAGCCACGCGCTCGGGCCTTGAAAACCGCCCTGCTTACCCCACCTCCATGTCAACTAAAAGCTCTACGATGGACGCGAGATGCGTTTTGACAAACTGACGACCAAGTTCCAGCAGGCGCTCGCCGATGCTCAAAGCATCGCCGTAGGGCAGGACCAGCAGTTCATCGAGCCGCTGCACCTGCTGGTCGCGCTGCTCCAGCAGGACGACGGCTCGGCCGCCTCCCTGCTTTCGCGCGCGGCAGTCAACCTGCCGCGGCTGCGCGAAGCGGCGACGCAGGCGATATCGCGGCTCCCCAAGGTCGAAGGCCACGGCGGAGAGGTCCAGATCTCCCGCGAGCTGAACGGCCTTCTCAATCTCACCGACAAGGAAGCGCAAAAGCGGGGCGACCAGTTCATCTCCTCGGAGCTTTTTCTCCTCGCGCTTGCGGAAGACAAGGGCGAGGCGGGCCGGCTGCTGAAGGAGAACGGAGGGAACCGGAAGGCGATCGAACGGGCGATCGAGGCGCTGCGCGGCGGCGAATCGGTGGCGAGCCCCGAGGCCGAAGGCCAGCGCGAGGCGCTGAAGAAGTACACGCTCGACCTGACCGAACGCGCCCGAGCGGGAAAGCTCGATCCGGTGATCGGCCGAGACGACGAGATCCGCCGCGTGATCCAGATCCTGCAGCGCCGCACCAAGAATAACCCGGTTCTGATCGGCGAGCCCGGCGTGGGCAAGACGGCGATCGTCGAAGGCCTCGCGCAGCGCATCGTGAACGGCGAAGTGCCCGAGACGCTCAAGAACAAGAGGGTGCTCTCGCTCGACATGGCGGCGCTCCTTGCCGGGGCCAAGTACCGGGGCGAATTCGAGGAGCGCCTGAAATCAGTCCTGAAAGAACTCGCACAGGACGAGGGCCGCACCATCGTCTTCATCGACGAGCTGCACACCATGGTCGGCGCCGGCAAGGCCGAGGGCGCGATCGACGCCGGCAAGATGCTCAAGCCCGCGCTCGCGCGCGGCGAGCTGCACTGCGTCGGCGCCACCACGCTCGACGAATACCGCAAGTACATAGAGAAGGACGCTGCGCTAGAGCGCCGCTTTCAAAAGGTTCTGGTGGACGAGCCTACCGTGGAGGCGACCATCGCGATCCTGCGCGGCCTGCAGGAAAAGTATGAAGTGCACCATGGGGTCGACATCACCGACCCCGCCATCGTCGCCGCGGCCGAGCTCTCTCACCGCTATATCACCGACCGGTTCCTGCCCGACAAGGCAATCGACCTCATCGACGAGGCGGCAGCGCGCATCAAGATGGAGATCGACTCCAAGCCCGAAGCCATGGACCGGCTCGACCGGCGCCTCATCCAGCTCAAGATCGAGCGCGAAGCGATAAAGAAGGAGAAGGACGACGCTTCACAGAAACGCCTGGCGCTGATCGAGACCGAAATCGAGAAGCTCGAGCGTGAATACGCCGATCTGGAGGAGGTGTGGAAGGCGGAAAAATCGCAGGTCGCCGGCTCCCAGCATGTAAAGGAAGAGCTGGAGAAGCTCAAGCTCGAAACGGAGGCCGCCAAGAGGAAGGGTGACTGGCAGAAAGTGTCCGAGCTCCAGTACGGCCGCATCCCCCAGCTCGAAGCTCAGCTCAAAAAGGCCGAGAAGGCGCCTT
>VBDM01000272.1 GCA_005881355.1 Betaproteobacteria bacterium | reverse complement strand
GCGAGCTTAGCATTTTTTCGCGGCCGGGTTGCTTGCGGGGATGCCCTGCGCGGCGCACCGAGGGCCTTGATGGCGAACAGCGCCTGGCGCAGAATGCCACGTCCGCCGCGTCGCCATTGCCCACTCTAGGGAGGTTGATTCATGTATGTCGCGAACTCCAAGCGCCTGACGCACGCCGGGGCGAAAAAAATAGCCGAAACGGCCATCGGAAAGGCCCAACAGGCTGGAATCGCGATCTCGGTCGCGATCGCCGACTCGGGCGGCCATCTGATCGTGCTCGAGCGCATGGACACAGGGCGATTTCATTCCCTGTACTCGGCCACCACCAAGGCCGTTTGCGCCGCCTCGAACAAGCGACCCACTTCGTCCCACGGCGCCCAGGGGCAGCCGCTCGATCTGGCCCACGCGCTCGGCCTCGCGCTCGCGGCTGGGCCCGAGCGCTGGACCGCGATGGAGGGCGGTTGCCCGGTGATGGTGGAGGGCGAATGCATCGGCGGAGTCGGCGTGAGCGGCGCCGATTGGGCCACCGATGAGCGGATCGCGCGCGAGGCGGCCGAGTCGATCGGGGCGAGCCCGAAGTGACGCGGAAGGTGTTTGCACCGCTGCCGGTCGCCTGTGTCGGGATGGGCTGGTGGTCGGATGTGCTCGCCGACGCGATCCAGCGCTCGGGCAAGCTCAAGATCGTCGCCTGCTACACGCGCTCGGAGGAAAAGCGGCGGGCATTCGCCGGGAAATACGGCTGCAGGGCGGCGTCGAGCTACGAGGCCATCCTCGAGGATCCCTCGATCGCGGCGATCATCAACACCACGCCGAACGACGCGCATCTCGAAACGACGCGCGCCGCGGCTGCCGCCGGCAAGCACGTGTTTCTCGACAAGCCGATCGCCAACACCGTCTTCGACGCGCGCGCCATCACCGACGCCTGCCGCAAGGCCGGGGTCGTGCTCGCGCTGGGATATCAGCGCCGCCGCGAGAGCCACTTCCGGTGGATCCGGCAGAGAATCGACGAAGGTGCGTTCGGCAGGCTCGTCAACGCCGAGGCGAACATCAGCCGCGACCGGCTCGGCAAGGTCGATCTCAACTCCTGGCGCTACACCGCCGCGGGCATGCCCGGCGGCGTGATGCTGCAGATCGGCATCCACTATACCGACGTGCTCGAGTACCTCCTTGGGCCGATCAAGGCGGTGGACGGCAGACTCGCGCAGCTCGTACTTCCCGGGGATAACCCCGACGTCGCAAGCCTCGTTCTGGAGCACGAGAACGGTGCGCTCTCGACGCTCAACGCGAGCTACGCCTCCGCTTCCGAATATTACTTGATGAATATCTACGGCAAGGAGGCGAGCGCGTATTACGATATGCACCAGGGCCTGCGGCTCCTGAAGCGAGGCGGCGAGAGGCCCAGTTCCGTCCCTTGCGCGAAAAACGATGCTTTCGTCGAGGAGCTCGAGGAATTCGCTCTAGCGGCCCGCGGGGAAGGCAGACCCGAGATGGACGGCGAACGCGCCACGGGGTCGCTCGCGGTCATCCGCGCCGGAATCCTGTCCGCGCGCGAGGGGCGTCGCGTCGAAGTCGCCGAAATTTTGTCTGAAGATTGAGTCGGGAGAAATCATGAAAGCAGCATTGATCGTCGGTGCGCTCCTCGCCGCGGCCGCCCAGGCGCAGGACTCGCCGTTTCCACAGAAGGGCCCGATAGAAATCACGGTTCTCTTCCCCGCCGGGACGTCGGCCGACGTGACTGCCCGCTTGCTCGCGGACGGGATGTCGAGACAGCTCGGCGGCGCCAAAGTGCTCGTGGTCAACCGCCCCGGCGCGGGCGGTGCGATCGGCTACAAGTACGTCGTGTCCCAGAAGGCCGACGGCTATGCGGTCGTGTGGAATTCCAACTCGATCTCGACCACCTTTCACTTTCGATTTCCACGAGTTCGAGGCCGTGGCGCGGGTCCTGGTGGAGTCGCCGGTGCTCGCGGTGCGCGGCGACTCGAAATGGAAGACGCTAGGCGAGCTCGTCGCCGATGCGAAATCGCGTCCCAAGGGCATCACGGTCGGAAACTCGGGCGTCGGCAGCCACACGCACATCTCCTCGGTGGCGCTGTTCAAGGCGGCGGGCGCCGAGGTCGTGGATGTGCCTTTCGGCGCGGCTCAGGTCGTGCCGAGCCTGCTCGGGGGGCAGGTGGACGCGGTGCTGCAGCTCCCCGCGGCGTTGTCGAGCCACGTGAAGTCGGGACAGGTGCGTCTGCTCGCCGCGCTCGTCCCGGCCCGCGACCCGGTGCTTCCCAGCGTGCCCACGGCGCGCGAGCAGGGCCTGGATGTCTCGCTCGAGGCTTGGCGCGGCATTGCCGTGCCGAAGGACACGCCGAAACCCGTCATCGCGATCCTCGAAACCGCGATCAAGAAGACCGCGGAGAGCGCCGAATTCTCTCGGGCGTGCGAGAAGTTGGGTGTGCACCCCGCGTTCATGCCGGCGGAGGAGTTCGGTATCCTGATCGCAAAAGAGGATGTCGAGCTGGCGCGCATCATGCAGCTTATCGGTCTGAAGAAGTAAGCCTTGGACGAGACTGACCGGCGGGCCCGGCATCGGCGCGAATGGCGCCCGCCCGCCGCACCATGTCCTGCCACAGTTTGGAAGTGTCCTTCCGGAACACCGTATCGGCGTCGGCGTCGACGACCAGCCAGTCGCCGCGCTCGAGCTCTCCTCTCAGCTGGCCCGGCGCCCAGCCCGAGTAGCCGGAAAAGAAACGAATGCGGGGCGGCGGGCTGTTGATCAGCGCATCGATGGTGCCCGGCTGCAACGCGAGGTACAGTCCCGGGAGCATGGTGACGGCTTCACCGGCAAGCCTCTCGGCGCGAAACACCGCGAACAGGCCCTGCTGCGCTACCGGTCCGCCGAAGAATATCGGCTCGGTAAAGGACTTGAAACGCTCGCTCGGCAGCAGCTCGGCGAGCGAGCGGTCGGTGGGGCGGTTGATGATCACGCCGGTCGCCTGCCCGCGCTCGTCCTGGGTGACCAGCACCACGGATTCCCGGAAGTTCGGGTCGGGCATTCCCGGTCTCGCGACGAGGAAAAACGTGTTGGAGGTGCCCTGCGCGCAGGCTGCGGCGGCGAGGAACCAGACGGGAAGCGCCAGAAGCGCCGCACGCCGGGACGACTTCATCCGGAGCGGTCTCCAGCGCTAATGGAGGTGAATTCCGGCGACGACGCTCCGGCGTTCGGGCGTCCAGGCAGTGACCGAGCGCGCGCGCCGCAGCAATTCTTCCCAGAGCCTTCCCGGGTCTTTGCGGAAGACAAGCTCCGGGTCCGCGTCGAGCACGTACCACAGCCCGCGGTCGACCTCTTGGCTCAGCTCGCCGGGCCTCCAGGCCACGTAACCCACGTAGTAGCGCGCCTCGTTGGGCGTCTCCTCGATGATGTGATCGACCACCGCGCCCTGGGTCGCGAAGAACAGCTCCTTCATGATCTGGATCGATCCGGGCCCCGGCGTGTGGTCGATGTGGACCACCGCGAAAATCGCCTGGCGCAGCATCGGTCCGCCGAAGTACACCGGGTCGCGCACCAGCTTGGAGGGGCTGTGCTCCGGGAACAGGCTCGCGAGCGAGCGTCCCGTCGGGCGATTGATGATGACGCCGACGTGCCGGTTGTTCTCGACGGGAACGGCGAGCAGCACCGCCCCCCGGTAATCGGGGTCGACCAGGCGCGGCGCCGCTACCAGGGTCACGGCGCCGATTGCGTCGTTTTCCTGGGAATGGACGGGCGGGACCGGAACGGTTCCCAAGCCGAGCATGAGCAGTGCGGCGACGCGGCGCATCGATCCCCTCTATCCGATTCACTTTTTCCGGAGTTTAGCCGAAGAACGGGATCTTGGGAGCGCGGCGAGTTGCGCGCGGCGAAAGCAATTTGTCAGGTGATCGTTGACCACGCCGACCGCTTGCATGAAGGCATAGACGATGGTCGAGCCGACGAAACGGAAGCCGCGCCGCTTCAGGTCCCTGCTGAGCGCGTCGGATACCGGGGTGCGCGCCGGCACCTCTCTCATGCTGCGCCGACGATCCTGCAGCGGGCGCCCGTCCACGAAACCCCAGAGATAGGCGTCGAACGAGCCGAATTCCCGCCGGACTTCGAGAAACGCGCGGGCGTTGCCGATCGCCGATTCGATCTTGAGACGGTTGCGCACGATCCCGGCGTCGGCCAGCAGCTTCCTCACCTCGCGTGCGCCGAAGCGCGCGACCTTTTCGGGATCGAATCGGGCGAACGCCCTGCGATAGTTGTCCCGCTTGTTGAGGATCGTCGACCAGGACAAGCCGGCCTGGGCGCCTTCGAGGACCAGGAATTCGAAGAGCCGCCGATCGTCGTGGACCGGCGCCCCCCATTCCTCGTCGTGGTAGCGGAGATAGGCCTCGCTGCCTAGGCACCATGGGCAGCGGCGTTTGGCGGTCGCTTCGCCCATCGTCGTATGATACCCCCATGCTCGTAGCGGCGATCGACATCGGCGGGACGTTTACGGACTTGATGGCGTTCGACGGGCGCACCGGCCGGTTTGCCCAGGCGAAGAGCCTCACCACGCCCGCCCGGCTCGTCCAGGGCATCATCGACTGTATCCGCAAGAGCGGCCTGGATCCGTCGGCGATCGGCGAGCTGATCCACGGCTCGACCACCGCGATCAATACCCTCATCGAGAGAAAGGGCGCGAAGACCGGGCTCATCGTCACGCGGGGCACGCGCGACGTCTATCTCATCGGGCGCGGCAACCGTCCCGAGTCCTACAATTTATTTTTTCGCCGGCACCGGCCCCTGATTCCCCGTCACCTGACGCGGGAAGTCGCCGAGCGCTTGCTCAGCTCGGGCGAGGCCCTGGAGCCGTTGCAGCACGCAAGCGTCGAGGACGCGTGCCGGCGCTTCGCGCAAGAGGGCGTCGAGGCCGTGGCCGTCTGTTTCCTGCATTCCTACCTCAATCCCGAGCACGAGCGG
>VBDM01000269.1 GCA_005881355.1 Betaproteobacteria bacterium | reverse complement strand
CCAGGCGCTCGAGTACGCCAAGGAGCTGTACCAGACCTTCGTGCCGGGAACGCTCGCCTGGCTCGACCCGAACAACAACAAGGCTTTCCTCGACGACCAGATCAGCATCACCGAGAACGGCATCTCGATCTACTACGCGGCGAAGAACTCGCAGGACCCGAAGATCAAGGCATTGGCGGCCGACATCGGCCACGCCAACCTGCCGATCGGGCCGGTGGGACGCGCGACCGAGCTGCACCTCTTCTTCAACCAGATGATCTTCAAGTACACCAAGTTCCCGAACGCGGCGAAGGAGTACGTCCGCTTCATGATGGAGAAGGAGCAGTACGAGCCCTGGCAGCAGGCCGCGATCGGCTACGTCACGCACCCGCTGCGCGCCTACGAATCCAATCCGATCTGGACGGTGGACCCGAAACACACGCCCTACCGCGACTGCATGAAGATCATGCTGCCGAACAGCTACGGCGGAAAGCCGGGCTACGCCTCCGCCCAGTGCATGGCCGACTTCATCGTGGTCAACATGGTCGCGGAAGCCGCGAGCGGGGCGAGAACGCCCAAGGAAGCGGCCGAGCGGGCGGCGAAGCGCGCCGAAAGGTACTACAAGGTCTGAGCACTGCAAGGACTCCCCTCCTTGAGGAAGGAGGGGAGCTATTCCATGCGCCGCTTCCTCGACGACCGCACCGCGCTCGGGCTCGCGTTCATGCTGCCCGCGGCGACGCTTCTGCTGGTGTTCCTCACTTACCCGCTAGGCCTGGGACTGTGGCTCGGCTTCACCGACGCGCGCATCGGGCGGCCGGGCCACTGGATCGGCTTCGAGAATTTCGAGTCGCTCTTCGGCGATTCGCTCGCGCGCCTGTCGCTCTTCAACACGCTTTTCTACACGGTGATCGCGAGCGTCGTGAAGTTCGCCTTGGGTCTGTGGCTCGCGCTGCTCCTGAACCGTCACCTGCCCTTCAAGGCCTTCATCCGTGCGATCGTGCTCCTGCCATTCATCGTGCCGACCGCGCTCTCGGCGATCGCCTTCTGGTGGATCTACGACGCCCAGTTCTCGGTGGTGTCGTGGGGGCTCACCCGAATGGGGCTGATCGACACCTACATCGATTTCCTGGGCGAGCCCTGGATGGCGCGCTTCTCGACGATCGCCGCCAACATCTGGCGCGGCGTGCCCTTCGTCGCGATCTGCCTGCTCGCAGGGCTGCAGACTATCGCGCCCTCGCTCTACGAGGCGGCGGCGCTCGACGGCGCGACCGAATGGCAGAAGTTCCGGCACGTGACGCTGCCGCTCCTCACGCCGATCATCGCCGTGGTGATGACCTTCAGCGTGCTCTTCACGTTCACCGACTTCCAGCTCATCTACGTGCTCACGCGCGGCGGGCCACTCAACGCCACGCACCTGATGGCGACGCTCTCCTTCCAGCGGGCGATCCCGGGCGGAAACTTGGGAGAGGGCGCCGCGCTCGCCACCGCCATGGTGCCCTTCCTCCTCGCTGCGATCCTCTTCTCCTACTTCGGCCTGCAGCGCAGATCATGGCAGCAAGGCGGCGGAGATAAATGACGTGAGCGCACGCGCCGAAGACTCCCGCGGACTGGAATACCTCGAATCGCTGCCGCGTCGCTGGGTGACGCTGTACCTGCCGTTGCTCTGTTTTCTCTTCGTGCTGCTCTTCCCGTTCTACTGGATGGCGATGACCTCGTTCAAGCCGGACGCGGAGCTGATGAGCCGGGAAGCCAATCCCTTCTGGATCCATCATCCGACCTTTGCGCACTTCGAGAAGCTGCTGTTCCACACCTCCTACCCGGAATGGATGTGGAACACCATCGTCGTCTCGGTCGTCTCGACTTTCGCCTCGCTCGCGGCGAGCGTGTTCGCCGCCTACGCGATCGAGCGGCTGCGCTTCCGCGGCGCGAAAGGCACCGGCATGGCGATCTTCCTCGCCTACCTCGTGCCGCCCTCCATCCTTTTCATTCCGCTCGCCGCCGTCGTGTTCCAGATCGGGATCTTCGACACGCGCTGGGCGCTGATCCTCACCTATCCCACCTTCCTGATCCCGTTCTGCACCTGGCTGCTGATGGGCTACTTCCGCACCATCCCCTACGAGCTGGAGGAATGCGCGCTCATCGACGGCGCGACGCGCTGGCAGATCCTGACGAAAATCATCCTGCCGCTCGCCGTGCCGGGCCTGATCTCGGCCGGGATCTTCGCCTTCACGCTCTCGTGGAACGAGTTCATCTACGCGCTCACCTTCGTGTCGTCCTCGGAGGTGAAGACCGTGCCGGTGGGCGTGGTCACCGAGCTCGTCGAGGGCGACGTCTACCACTGGGGCGCGCTGATGGCGGGCGCGCTGCTCGGCTCGCTGCCGGTCGCGATCCTGTATTCGTTTTTCGTCGAGTACTACGTGTCCGGGATGACCGGCGCGGTGAAGGAATGAACCAGCTGGATTTCAAGAACCGCGCCGCGATCGTCACGGGCGGCCTGCAGGGCATAGGCGCGGCGATCGCGAAGCGCCTCGAAGCGTCGGGCGCGACCGTTCGTGTCTGGGACGTCGCCGCGAAGAAGGACGCCGTGGACGTCGCCGACGCCGCGGCGGTGCAGCGGGCGACGGCGAAGGCGCTCGCCGATCTCGGCAAGATCGACGTCCTGGTGAACAACGCGGGTGTCGCGGGCCTCAACGCGCCCACGACCGAATACCCGGTCGAGGAATGGGAGCGCGTGCTGCGCGTCAACCTCACCAGCCAGTTCCTGTGCTGCCGCGCGGTCGCCCCGCACATGGTGAAGCGCAAGTACGGGCGCATCGTCAACATCGCCTCGATCGCCGCCAAGGAGGGCAATCCGAACGCGGTGGCCTACAGCGCCTCGAAAGCCGGCGTGATCGCGCTCACCAAGTCCCTCGGAAAAGAGCTGGCGCAGACGGGCGTTTTGGTGAACTGCGTGACTCCCGCTGCGGCGAAGACGGCGATCTTCGACCAAATGACGCCGGAGCACATCGACTATATGCTCTCGAAAATTCCCATGAACCGCTTCGTGACGGTGGAGGAGATCGCGTCGCTCGTGTGCTGGCTCGCTTCCGATGACTGTGCATTCTCGACCGGCGCG
>VBDM01000268.1 GCA_005881355.1 Betaproteobacteria bacterium | reverse complement strand
GGGTGATCATCACGCCTTTGGGGATTCCGGTGGAACCCGATGTGAACAGAATGTGCGCGACGTCGCCGTCGGTGTTGGCGTATGCGGGCGGCGTTTCCGGATAGGCGGTGAGATCGCGCAGAGTGAACACCGGGTCGGTTTCGGGCGGAACGTTTTCGTCCAGCCATCCGATGACAGGCCGTTGCTTGAGCGTCACAGCCGCCGTCGCATCGCGCAGGATCTGGCCAACCGGGCCCGCGGCCAGAATGAAGCGGCAGTCGCTGACTTCGAGCACCCGCGCCTGACGCGCCGCCGGACTCGCCGGATCCATCGGCACGTAGATCGCATCGGCTTTCAGCGCGCCGAGCATGGCCACGATCGCCATGGGCATCTTTGGCATGAGCAGACCGACCCGATCTCCCCACCGGCACCCGGCGTCCTTGAGCAGATGGGCCAGCCGGTTGCTCGCCTCCTCGAGTGCCCCGTACGTGAGGCGAGTGTTCTTGAATACCAGCGCGATCGCCTCGGGACACGCCTGCGCCTGCGCGGTCACGCCTTGCTGTAACAGCGCGCTCATGCCGCGGGGCAGCGCGCAACGGCGCGCTCGAACACGACACCGGTGTGACGCATCTCGTCCGGACTGACGGGCGCCTCGAGAATAAAAGTGCGGTACCCGACGTCGACATAGCGCGCCACTTCGTCCGCCACCCGATCGTAACTTCCCACGAGATAAGGACACATCGCCTTGTAGTTCTGGAACGGCACCAGCCAATACGGGTTCTCCGTTTCCGACCCGGTATTCTTGATATCGGAAAGCTGCCGATGCCAGGAGGAGTCCGATACTTTCATCGCGAGCTGATGGGTGAGCTGGCCCTTGCGGTCTTCCGGGAACCGGGCGCGAGCGGCCGACCAGGCTTCCGCGTCTTCGGAACGGGCGATGACGCCTATGCGGATGCCGCTCGATGCGACGTTCGCCGGCAGAGCGGCCGCGTACTCGGCCAGCGGCTTGGGGTATTCCACGGCCGTGGCCCCGAGCTGCCGCGCCGCCTGCATGCCCGGTTCCGAGGACCCGGAGACGAGCACGCCGGGCTGCAGGTCCGAAGGCAGCGGCGGCGTCAGCTTGAGGTTAGTCACCTTGTAGTACCGGCCTTCGAAGCTCACCGGATCCGCCGTTCGCAGCAGACTCTGAATGACGGTGGTGTACTCCACCAGCCGCGCATAACGCTCGTCGTGAGGCGTCAGGTCGTTGAGCGCCGCCAGATCGTTCTTGAATCCCCCCGCCACCATGTTGAGATAGAGGCGGCGACGGTACAGATGCGCGAATGACGTGACCATCTTGGCCACGCTGTAGGGGTGCATGTAGACCGGCTGGATCGCCACCAGCGGGCACAAATGCTCGGTCGCCTCGATGATCAACTGCGAGACCAGCCAGGGATCCAGTTGCGCATTGTCGGTAAACACGAGAATGCCTTCGCACCCGGCGTCTTCGCTCCAGCGCGCGATTTCCTCCAATTGGCGCAAGCACGTCCCGGACTGCGCCAGAGCGGAAGGAGGGCAGGTGGTGAAAATCTTCAAGCCGTGATCGAGGGCGGCGGTGACCATGTTGAACGCTCGTGCTGAGGCAGCAATCCCGACGCCATGACTCGACCACTGACGCAACACGCGCCGCTTGGCGGTCTAGGGTCGCCGGAACGCCCAAGCTAATCGTCGAAAATTGCAGACCGTCAACGTCGGGGGACTTCGCCCCCTGATCCGTTCGGCTCATGAACGAGGCCGGAACCGGGGCTTGAATTCGAGCCGGCGGGATTCGCGGCAGACTCCATTCGACGGGTACCCTGTCGCTAGGCAACTACGTCCCGCCACCGAATCGCCACAAAATTATCAAGCTCCCCCGATAGTGGGCAGAGACCCCGCGCACTATCATGGTTTCGGAGTTGGGTGTAGCCGCAAAGGACTAGAAGAGTCCTGATTGCAGAACGGTTCAGCCGTAAATGAGAGGGTTGATCCGAGAAGCGGCTCGAAGATGATCATGCTGGCCAACTTTGTTGATTTTGAGAATCGGAAAGCGGAAAACGTGCACCGGCCGGGGGGCGGATTACTTCTTCGACAAATCAGGAGAGTTCGAAAATGCGGTCGCAGTGCTCCGCGGCACGTTGCCGCGCGTTCGCTGGCGGGCGCACGAAGCCCCGATGGGCCGGGCGTCGAGCAGATCGTAGGGTGGGGGAGGGCTTTTCTTCGCGGCACGCTCCCTATTTTTGCAAGACAGGCTTTTTGAGAGGTCGAAAATGAAAGATCTGCAATTTGCTTCTGAGGCTCTCGACCGCAGGGGACTGCTGAGCGCGCTTCGAACGTTCAAAAAAGGCGACTTCTCGGTTCGCTTGCCGGTCGATCAGACCGGGTTTGAAGGAGAGATCGCGCAGGCCTTCAACGACGTCGTGGAAATGAACGGGAAGATAGCCGACGAGTTCGCGCGTATCCGCGACGAGGTCGGCAAAGAAGGACAGATCAACCAACGAGTGAGGCTTCCCGCGGCGACTGGATCGTGGGCCGATTGCGTCGATTCGGTGAACACCCTGATCGGAGATCTCATCCAGCCGACGTCGGAAGTCGCCCGGGTGATCGAATCGGTCGCAAGAGGTGACCTTTCCCAGAGGATGACGCTGGAGATCGACGGGAGGCCGTTGCGGGGCGAATTTCTGCGCATCGGAAAAGTCGTCAATACGATGGTCGACCAGCTCGGCGGGTTCGCCTCGGAAGTGTCGCGGGTGGCGCGCGAGGTGGGCACCGACGGCAAGCTCGGCGGCCAGGCGCAGGTGCCGGGCGTAGCCGGAACCTGGAAAGACCTCACCGACAATGTGAACCTGATGGCGGCGAACCTCACCGGACAGGTGCGCAACATCGCGGAGGTGACCACGGCGGTGGCGAAGGGTGACCTGTCGAAGAAGATCACGGTGGATGTCAAGGGCGAGATTCTCGAGTTCAAGAGCACGGTCAACACGATGGTCGATCAGCTGAACGGGTTCGCCTCGGAAGTGTCGCG
>VBDM01000267.1:538-4131 GCA_005881355.1 Betaproteobacteria bacterium | reverse complement strand
GCCAGATGTCGAACATGGCGTTCTGGATCGCGTAGGCGCCGATCGCGCAGGACACCACGATCATCGGCGCGATCGCCGAGAACGGCACCCGCAGGACGGCGGCGAAGACCGGCACGGTCGTGAGCACGAGGATGAGGCCGACAACGTTGCCGAGATACATCGAAGCGATCAGGCCCCAGACGAAGCCCTTGTGCTCGACGAAGAGCAGCGGCCCCGGGTTCAAGCCCCACACCATCAGGCCGCCGAGCAGGATCGCAGCCGTGCCCGAGCCCGGGATGCCGAGCGCGAGCATCGGCAGGAGCGCCGAGGTGCCGGACGCGTGCGCCGCGGTCTCCGGCGCGAACACGCCTTCTATGCGTCCCTTGCCGAATGAATCCTTGTCCTTGGCGAAGCGCTTGGCGAGGTTGTAGCCCATGAACGAGGCGGCGATCGCTCCGCCCGGCGTGATGCCGAGCCAGCAGCCGATCGCGGAGGAGCGCAGCAGCGTCACCCAGTAGCGCGGCATTTCCTTCCACACTTTCAGCACCACGCGCAGGCTGATGCTCGCGGCGTGGCCGCGCAGCGCGAGCCGCTCCTCCATCGTCAGCAGGATCTCGCTGATGCCGAACAGGCCGATCACCGCGACCAGGAAGTTGATGCCGCGCAGGAGCTCGTCGAAGCCGAAGGTCATGCGCAGCTGGCCGGAAACGGTGTCCATGCCGACGCCCGCGAGCAGGAGGCCCAGCGTCATGGAGACGATGGTCTTGTGCTTCTCCTCGCGCCCCAGGCCGACGAAGGAGCAGAAGGTGAGGAGATAGACCGCGAAGAATTCAGGCGGCCCGAAGCGCAAGGCAAAGGAGGCGATTCCGGGCGCGAGGAAGGTGATCAGCAGCACCGCGACGAGCGAGCCGATGAAGGAGGACGTGAAGGCGGCGGTGAGCGCTTCGGCCGCCTTGCCCTGCTGCGCCATCGGATAGCCGTCGAAGGTGGTGGCCACCGACCACGCTTCGCCGGGTATGTTGAACAGGATCGAAGTGATCGCGCCGCCGAACAGCGCCCCCCAGTAGATGCAGGAGAGCATCACGATGGCCGAGGTCGGATCCATCGTGAAGGTGAGCGGCAGGAGGATCGCGACCCCGTTGGGGCCCCCCAGGCCCGGCAGCACGCCGACGAAGATTCCGAGCACCAGGCCGACCATCATCAATGCGAGCGTCTTCCAGGTGAGCAGGACGCTGAAGCCGTAGACGAGCAGGCCGAACGCTTCCATCGCCGCCCGCCGCTAGTAGCCGAACAGGCGTTCGAGCGGGCCCTTGGGCATGATCACGTCGAAGGCGGTCTCGAAGGTGACGAACATGACGAGCGAGAAAAGGAACGCGGTTAGCAGCGACTTCCACGCGGCGATGCGTCCGACGAGCACCATGAAGCCGGCGATCAGCAGGAAGCTCGCCACGTAGAGCCCGAGCCACTGGGTGAAGAGGCAAAACAGCAGCGTCGGGACGAATACCTGCAGCACGCGGCGCAGCTGCTCGCGCGTGACGAAGGTCCCCCTCGCTTGCCTGCGCGCGAGGAACTCCTTGCCGAGGCCCCAGAGGCAGGCGCCGGCGAGGATGGCCGAAAGGTAGAACGGAAAGTAGCCGGCCTGCGGACCGGTCGCATCCCAGCCCATGCCGGTGCGCCAGTTGTCGAACGCGAGCAGCCCGGCGAGCGCCAGCAGCAGCAACGAGACGGTGACGTCGACCGCGCGAGTGCTGGCCACCGCCGGGGAGTCGCCCGCCGGCGCGGTCGGGTCCTCGACGACGATTTCGTCTCCGGATTTCGGCACTTAGTTCGCGACGAAGCCCGCTTCGGTCATCAGGCTCTTGTTGAGCGTGTCGTCCTCTTCCAGGAACTTGAGCATGTCGCGCCCGGTGAGGAAGACGGGCTTCAACGCCTGCTTCTCCATGTAGTCCTTGTATTCCGACGTTTGCGTGAGCTTCCTGAACAGCTCGACGTAGAACGCGGTCTGGTCGGGCGCCACCTTGCCCGGCAGAAACATGGCGCGCAGCATCAGGTATTGCACGTCGACGCCTTCGTCCTTGCAGGTCGGGATGTCGTTCCACGACAGGGTATCGGTGACCTTGGTCTTGTACTGGATGCGCTCCTTGTCGAACACGCACAGCGCGCGCACCTGCCCGGCGCGCCAGACCTCGAGATTCTCGGAAGGGTTGTTGACGTTCGACTGGGTGTGGTTGCCGACGAGCTGCGTCGCCGCCTCGCCGCCGGACTTGTACGGCAGGTAGGCGAACTTCGCGCCGGTCCTCTTCTCGAGGAACACGGTGAGGACGTGGTCCTCGCGCTTGGAGCCGGTGCCGCCCATCTTGAAGGGCGGATTGGCGCTCCTGGCGGCGGCGATGAATTCCTTCACGCTCTTGTGGGGCAGCGTGGTGTTGTCCCACAGCACGAACTGGTCGAGCGCGATCACCGAAACCGGCGTCAGCTCGCGCCAGTTGAACGGGATCTTGGCCGAGAGCGGCAGCATGTAGATCAGCGAATAGGCGATCAGCACCTTGTGCGGGTCGCCGGCGCTCGACTTCATGTAGATCAGCGCTTCCGCGCCGGAGGCGCCGCCTTTGAGCGAGACGACCATCGGCTGCTTCATCAGGCTGTTTTTCTGGATGGCGGCCTGCATCATCCTCGCCATCTGGTCGGACGCGCCGCCGGCGCCCGCGGCGACGACGATCTCGACCGGCTTGGTCGGCTCCCACGCGACGGCGGGCGCCGCCATCAGCGCAAGCGCCGAAAACGCAAACGTGCTCCGCTTCAGGAATTTCATGACTCCTCCTCGAAAAAATGCCCCGCGGTTTCTGGTCCAGCAGGTCCGCGGATGCCGAAAACCGATCAGGCCGCCTTGCGCGGAGCTGCTCGAGCGCTTTCCGCGAGATGATCGAGCGCGGCGAGCACGCCGCCTTTCTTGTGGGGCACGCCCATCTCGACTCCGGCGAGCGTGCCGGCGAGCATGAGGTCGTTGAAGTCGCCCAGGTGCCCGATGCGGAACACTTTCCCGGCGAGCTTGCCGAGGCCGGTGCCGAGCGACATGTCGTAGGCTTCGAGGATGACCCGGCGCAACGCGTCGGCGTCGTGGCCCGCGGGCATCATCACCGCGGTGAGCGAGTTCGAGTATTCCTCGGGCACCGCGCACAGGATCTCCAGGCCCCAGGCGCGCACCGCCCGCCGGACGCCTTCCGCGTGGCGCGCGTGGCGGGCAAAGACTTTTGCGAGGCCTTCTTCCATCAGCATCGCGAGTGACTCGTGCAGCCCGTAGAGAAGATTGGTCGCGGGCGTGTAGGGGAAGAAGCCCGTCTTGTTGTTGGCGATGATCTCCTCCCAGCTCCAGTACGACCGCGGCAGCTTCGCGCCTTGCGAGGCCCGGAGCGCCTTTTCGCTCACCGCATTGAACGAAAGCCCGGGCGGCAGCATCAGGCCCTTCTGGGAGCCTGCGACGGTGACGTCGACGCCCCACTCGTCGTGGCGGTAGTCGATCGAGGCGAGCGAGGAGATCGTGTCGACCATGTAGAGCGCGGGATGGCGCGCGGCATCGATCGCCTTTCGGATCGCCGCGATGCGGCTCGTCACGC
>VBDM01000267.1:0-504 GCA_005881355.1 Betaproteobacteria bacterium | reverse complement strand
TTGATCCGGTGCTCGCGGTCTTCCTTCAGCTTCGCCTCGACCGCCGCCGGATCGACGCCGCGCCTCCAGTCGGTTGGAACGAGGTCCGCGGTAACGCCGAGCCGCGCAGCCATCTTGTGCCACAGGGAGGCGAAGTGGCCGGTCTCGAACATGAGCACGCGATCGCCGGAAGAGAGCGTGTTCACCAGCGCCGCTTCCCACGCGCCCGTACCGGAGGCCGGGTAGATCACCACCGGCTGCTTCGTCTGGAACACCGCCTTCAGGCCTTCGAGGATCTCCAGGCCCATCTTTCCGAACTCCGGGCCGCGGTGGTCGATCGTCGCTCTGTCGATCGCGCGCAGGACCCGGTCGGGGACGTTGGTCGGTCCGGGGATCTGCAGGAAATGGCGTCCGCTCCTGTAGGGCATTGGCGTGTTCGTTCGCGTGTGCGTGGGCGAGCCGGTAGTTTATCGGAAAAGCGCCGGGTGACCATGATCTCGCTCAAGGCTGCGGTATCATGACGCT
>VBDM01000276.1 GCA_005881355.1 Betaproteobacteria bacterium | reverse complement strand
CACCGAGTTCTACCGCAGACGATTCAGCCCGCACAGGGCCTGGATAGGCGCAGGCGCGCTCGCCGCCGGCCTCGTGATCGGTTGGGGAACGCACGTGCTGCTTTCAGCCGGCGGTCCGGCCACCGCTTCGGGTTCTGCGCATGGCGCCCCCAATACCGCCGCGCCCGTGGCGCCCACCCCGCTGGGGGCGGCAATACCGATCGCTTCGGGCTCACGTTTACCCGCCGGCCCGGGCACGCCGGCCCCTGCGCAATCCCCCGCGCTCGCCGCGCGTGCGACAGCCTCGTCCGCACCGCCGGGAAACTCCGCCGCGCGGGCCGATTTCGCGCCGCCGGCGCCGTCGGCTGGCGTCCGGAAATCCGAACCTGTCGCATCGGCGCCCGATGCGAAACCGGATCGCCCCCGTAGACCGGTCCCACCCGAGCGCGGGGAATTCATCCGAGAGCGCTTCAAGGCAACCCAGGAGTGGCTCCGGAGCGCGCCCGGAGAACACTATGCGATCCAGTTAGTTACCGTCAACTCGGGAGAGCTGAAGCAACTGGAGGACTTCTTGCTGCGAGCATCGAAGATGGTGCCGGCGAGCGAGCTTCTTGTCTACAGCGTGAAGATCGATGGCCGGCAGCACTACCGCGTCGCTTATGGATCCTATGAAAGCCCGGAGCAGGCGCTGGCCGCCATAAAAGAGCTGCCGCCGCTGTTTTCCGCGTACCATCCTTATTATCGAAGCATAGAGAGAATGCGCAGCCAGAATCGCCAGTAGCGGCGGCAGGATTCTGGGGTCCTCTCGAGTTTGAGCTTTGAGGGATTCCAGGGATTCTCACCGGAAATAATCCGCATGAGAGCTCGTTTGGCTCGGTAAATCAGTTTGTTACCTGATACTGTTATACTGATCCGGAAAATTCCACCCGGTCGGGTAAGAACGGGAATCGGAGGCCAACTTGCGACGCATTTCACTGGCGGGTTTTGTGCTCGTGCTGGGGGCGTGCAGCCACGCGCCGATGCCGCCGTCGGAGGCGCACATTCGCGCCGGGGAGCCGGCGCCCACGGGAGCCGTGCCGCCCCCGGTGCAGATCTCGACGATCCTGCCCAGACCCAGGCCGACGCAGCGACCGGAGACCTACAGCGTCGTGGTGAACGGCGTCAAGGTGCAGGAGCTGCTGTTTGCGCTCGCCCGTGACGCCAAGCTGAACATCGACATCCACTCCGGAATCAGCGGCACGGTGACGCTCAACGCCATCGAGCAGACCCTGCCGCAGCTTCTCTCGCGCATATCCAAGCAGGTCGATATGCGCTGGGAGCTCGAGGGCCCGAACCTGATCGTGATGCCGGATACCCCGTATCTGCACATTTACCGGATCGATTACGTGAACATGGAGCGCACCGCTATTGGGACAGTGGGCGTTTCCTCTCAAATCGGGACCGGCGGCGGGGGGGCGGCGGGCGGGGGTGGCAGTGCCGCCGCGAGCGGTGGCAACAGCTCCAGCACCACGGTACGCAATATTTCCGATAACAAGTTCTGGTCCACGCTGGAAAAGAACATCAAGGACATCCTGCACGAGACCGACAAGGTCTTGCCCGCGGGCGCTCCCCAGGCGGCGCCTGCGGCGCCGCCGCCGGGTGCTCCCGGCGCATCGAGCGCCCCCGCGACGACCGCGCCCAACGTCAGCTTCCGGGAAGCGGCGTCGGTGATCGTCAACGCCGAGGCGAGCGTCGTCATCGTCCGGGCGACCTCGCGGCAGCACGAAAAGATCCAGGAATTTCTCGATCAGGTCATAGCGAACGCGAAACGCCAGGTGCTGATCGAGGCGACGATCGCCGAGGTACAGCTGAACAACCAATATCAGCAGGGTATCGATTGGTCGGCGCTGCGTGTTCGGGGGCTGACCTTGCTTCGGGTGACTCAGACGGGAACGGCGTCAGGCCTTCCCAGCGCCCCGGGGTTTCCCAGCATCCTTACCGTCGATGCCTCAAGGGGAAATATCTCCGGGGTCCTCCAGTTGCTCGAGTCTTTCGGCAACGTCCGCGTGCTCTCAAGCCCCAAGATCTCGGTGCTCCACAACCAGACCGCCCTGCTTCGGGTCGTCGACAACATCGTCTATTTCAACGTGCAGTCGAGCACGACGGCGTTAGGGGGGACAAGTGGGGGAGTCATAAACGCAGTCACCACTACTCCGGTCACGGTGCCGGTCGGCTTCGTGATGAACGTGACTCCGCAGATCAGCGACAACGACACGATCCTGCTCAACGTGAAGCCCTCCACCACGCGCCTGATCCGATTTGTCAACGATCCCAATCCGCTGCTGCCGGCCAGCATTCCCAACCGGGTGCCGGAGCTGCGCATGCGGGAGATGGAGTCGCTCATCAAGATCAACAGCGGCCAGATCGCCGTGCTGGGGGGATTGATCGAGGATTCGGTCAACGACGTCGAGGACACGATCCCGATCATCAACGCCATTCCGTTCATCGGCTCGCTCTTCAGCTCGCGCAACCGCAACAACACCAAGACCGAGCTCGTCGTTTTCCTGCGCCCCATCGTGGTGAAAGACCCCAGCATCGACGGCGACTTCCGAGCGTTCCGCGACATGATTCCCGGCGAAGGCTTCATCTCGCAGCCCAACCCCGGCAAGGCGGGGTTGCCCGGGTTTTCAAGATGAGCCTGCTGCTCGAAGCGCTGAAGAAAGCCGAGCTCGCCAAGCAGATCGCCAAGGCGGAGGCGCACCCGCCCGAACCTCCGACACCGGAGCCGGCTACACCGGTGATCACCCGCGAGCAGCTGCCCGACGTCTCGCAGCCGCTGGAGATTCTCACCGAGGACTTGCCCTCGAAACAGCATGTCGCGGCGGCGCAGGCCGAGCTCCCCGCCCTGTCGCTGCAGGAACCGGAAGCGGTTGCGCCGGCGACGCCGCCGGCGCCGTCCGCGAGAGAATCCGAGCGCACCTTCGAGCGCGCTCAGGCGCAGCAGCTGTTTCAGGTCAAGGAAATGGACTACGACCCGCGGCGGCCGTTTTATCTCGCTCTGGCCGCGCTGGCGCTGGCCGGGCTGTGCTACGGCGGCTACGTGTGGTGGCAGATGCGTCCGAAGCAGAATTTCGCGGTGGCGGAAGCCCAACCCCGCCCGGCGCCGGCTCAGCCGCCGGCTCCCGCGACCGCGGCGCCGCTGCCCGTCGCGGAGCCGGGAACGCCGACGCAAGCGCCGCCGGCGGCCGCCCCGGCACACATTGCG
>VBDM01000039.1:11729-12075 GCA_005881355.1 Betaproteobacteria bacterium | reverse complement strand
GCGATCACGTTCGGTGCGCCGCAGACGATCGCGAGTGGCGCGCCGCCGCCAACATCAACCTTGCACAGGGATAAGCGATCGGCATTCGGGTGCTCAGCGACCTCGAGCACGCGTCCGACCACGACCTTGTCGAAGGGCGGCGCGACCGGTTCGACCGATTCGACGTCCAGGCCGCCCATCGCGAGGACGTGTACAAGCTCCTGCGTCGAGAGCGGCGGGTCGACGAAGGCGCGCAGCCACCTTTCTGAAAATTTCATACGAACTGGGCGAGAAAGCGCAAGTCGCCGTCGTAGAACAGACGCAGGTCGTTGATGCCGTAGCGAAGCATCGTCATCCGATCGGGCCC
>VBDM01000039.1:0-11618 GCA_005881355.1 Betaproteobacteria bacterium | reverse complement strand
GGTAAACGGGAAAAACGACGGCCGAAAGCGCGTGCGCAGCTTTTCATCCTCGAAGAACTTGCGCAGAAAATCGGTGAGCACCCCTTTCAGGTCGGCGAAGCTTACGTCCTCGTCGATCCAGAGGCCCTCGACCTGATGGAACATCGGCGTGTGCGTGGCGTCCGAGTCGACGCGGTAGACGCGGCCCGGCGCGATGATCTTTATCGGCGGCCGGTGGTTCTGCATGTAGCGCACCTGGATCGGCGAGGTGTGAGTACGAAGCAGCACGCTCCGCCCGGCGCCCTTCAGGTAGAAGGTATCGTGCATCGAGCGGGCCGGATGGTCCTGCGGCTGATTGAGCGCGGTGAAGTTGTGGAAATCGGTCTCGATCTCGGGACCGTCGGCCACCTCGAAACCGATCGAGCGAAACAACTGCTCCACGCGCTCAAGGGTGCGCGTCGCCGGGTGCAATCCGCCGCGTGCGAGGCCACGCCCGGGAAGCGTCACATCGAGCGCCTCTCCGGAGAGCTTGGCGTCGAGCTGGGCGGCCGCGAGCGCTTCGCGGCGGGCGACAAGCGCCGTCTCGATACGGTCTTTGGCGGCGTTGACGCGTGCGCCCTCCTCGCGCCGGGTCTGCGGCGCAAGCCTGGCGAGGCCCTTCATCGCCTCGGCGAGCGCGCCGGACTTGCCGAGGTAGCGCGCTTTGATTCTCTCGAGCTCGGCCGCGTCGCCCGTGCCGCCGAATTCGGCGATCGCTTTCGAGACGACTTTATCGAGATCGGTCATGCGGATTTTCCCCTCCTCAAGAGGAGTGGCGCACAGCGCCGGGGTAGTTTCGGCCGAAGAAGATACTGCCTACCACCCCACCCGCTTCGCGGGCACCCTCCCCATCGAGGAGGGGATCAAAGGATTACGTGCCGAGCCTGACCTTCGCCTGCTCGGCAATTTTTGCGAACGCCGCCTTATCGGCTACGGCCAGATCAGCGAGCACCTTGCGGTCCACTTCGATCGCGGCCTTCTTCAAGCCGTTCATGAACGCGGAATAGGTCAATCCGTGCTCGCGAGCAGCCGCGTTGATGCGGGCAATCCACAGCGCGCGAAACTGGCGCTTGCGCTGTCGGCGGTCGCGGTAGGCGTACTGCTCTGCCTTCATCACCGCTTCCTTGGCGATGCGGAACACGTTGCCGCGCCGGCCCCGGAATCCCTTGGCTTTGGCGAAGACTTTCTTGTGTTTGGCGCGCGCGGTTACGCCGCGTTTGACTCGTGGCATGACCGGTCTCCTTAGGCGTAGGGCAGCATGGCGCGAACATGCTGCTTGTCTGTGGCATGTACCGCCGCGGTGCCGCGCAGATGCCGCTTGTTCTTGGTGGTCTTCTTGGTGAGGATATGGCGCTTGAACGCCTGCGAGCGCTTGATCGTGCCGCCGGAGCGCATCTTGAAGCGCTTGGCGGCGCTACGCTTGGTCTTCAGCTTGGGCATTGCCTTACTCCTAGCCTTGATATGGCGACGGGTGGCTCCTGCGGAGCGCTTGAAACCTCGGCACCACTTGTTTTGAATCGGTAAATTCCGCTGCATTACGCAGAGGCGGCCGGCTTCGGTTCCTTCTTCGGTTCCTTTGGTTCCTTCTTCGGTTCCTTCGCTTCCTTCTTTGCCGCCTTTTTCACTTCCTTCTTCCCCTTCTTCGGCGCCAGCACCATGATCAACTGCCGCCCCTCCATCTTGGGAAACTGCTCGACTAGCGCGTACGGCTCAAGATCCTGTTTGACCCGCTCGATCAGGCGCACGCCGAACTCCTGGTGTGCCATCTCGCGGCCGCGGTATCGCAGAGTGACTTTCGCCTTGTCGCCTTCCTCGAGAAACTTGATCAGATTGCGCAGCTTGATCTGGTAGTCGCCCTCGTCGGTTCCAGGGCGGAATTTCACTTCCTTGACATGGATCTGCTTCTGCTTGAGCTTCGCCTCGTGGGCCTTTTTCGCCTCGCGGTACTTGAACTTGCCGTAGTCCATCAGCTTGCATACCGGGGGCTTGGCAAGGGGGGCGATTTCGACGAGGTCCACCTCGGCTTCCTCGGCCATCTTCATGGCCTGGGCGATGGGCACGATACCGACCTGCTCGCCGTTGGCCCCTATCAGCCGCACTTCGGGTGCGTTGATCTCGATGTTGATTCGCTGCGTTCTGTCCGTTGCGATGTCTATCTCTCCAAAAAATTGAAAACTACGCCGTACCGCCCGACTGGGCCTCGTTGCGGAGGCGGGCGATGAAATCGGGCAGGGAAACCTGCCCGAGGTCTTCACCGCTGCGGGTGCGCACGGCCACCTTTTCGGCTGCCTTTTCCTTTTCGCCGACGATCAGCTGGTAAGGCAGCTTCTGTAAGCTATGTTCCCGAATTTTATAGGTTATTTTCTCGTTCCTCAAGTCCGCTTCGCAGCGCCAGCCGCCCCGTTTTAGCTCGCTCGCAACGCCTCGCGCATAGTCGGCCTGCCCCTCGGAGATATTCAGCACGACCACCTGCACGGGCGCGAGCCACAGCGGCATCGCGCCGGCGTAGTGCTCGACGAGGATGCCGATGAAGCGCTCCATCGAGCCGACGATGGCCCGGTGCAGCATGACGGGCACTTTGCGAGTGTTGTCTTCGGAAACGTATTCCGCGCCAAGCAACCCGGGCATCGAGAAGTCCACCTGCATGGTGCCGCACTGCCATGAGCGGCCGATGCTGTCTTTCAGGTGATATTCGATTTTGGGGCCGTAGAACGCGCCCTCCCCCGGGAGCACCTCGTAAGCGAGGCCGCTCGATTCGAGCGACGCCTGCAACGCGCGCTCGGCTTTGTCCCAGAGTTCGTCGGCACCGACCCGCTTCGGCGGGCGCGTGGCGAGCTTGTACACAACGTCGGGGAAGCCGAAGTCGGCGTAGACCTTTTGCAGCAGCGTCGTGTGCGCCGTGACTTCCGGCTGAATCTGCTCCTCGGTGCAGAAGATGTGACCGTCGTCCTGGGTGAAGGCGCGGATGCGCATGATGCCGTGCAGCGCGCCCGAAGGCTCGTTGCGCGTGCACACGCCGAACTCGCCGTAGCGCAACGGCAACTCGCGGTAGCTGCGCAGGCCCTTGTTGTAGATCAGCACGTGCCCGGGGCAGTTCATCGGCTTGATCGCGTAGTCGCGCTTCTCCGACTCGGTCGTGAACATCAGCTCCTTGTAGTTTTCCCAGTGGCCCGATTTCTCCCACAAGCTGCGATCGAGGACCTGCGGGCAGCGCACCTCGAGATAGCCGTTGTCCCGGTAGACGCGCCGCAGATACTGCTCGACCTGCTGCCAGATCGCCCAACCCTTCGGATGCCAGAACACCATCCCGGGCGCTTCTTCCTGGAGGTGGAAAAGATCGAGCTGCGTGCCCAGCCGGCGATGATCGCGCTTCCCGGCCTCCTCGATCATGCGCAGGTACGCTTCCTGCTCCTCCTTCCTCGCCCACGCAGTGCCGTAGATCCGCTGGAGCATCTCGTTCCTCGAATCCCCGCGCCAGTAGGCGCCGGCGACCTTCATGAGCTTGAAGACCTTGAGCTTGCCGGTCGAAGGGACGTGGGGACCGCGGCACAGATCGATGAAGTCCCCTTCCCGATACAGCGACACCTCTTCTCCCGCGGGAATCGATGCGATGATCTCGGCCTTGTAATGCTCGCCGATCGACTTGAAGTACTCGACCGCCTTGTCGCGCGGCCAGACTTCGCGCGTCACCGGCAGATCCCTTTTTGCCAATTCGGCCATGCGTTTTTCGATGGCTGCGAGATTCTCCGGAGTGAATGGCCGCTTGAACGAAAAATCGTAGTAGAAACCGTTCTCGATCACCGGCCCGATAGTCACCTGCGCATCGGGGAAAAGCTCCTTCACCGCGTAGGCGAGAAGGTGCGCGGTCGAGTGGCGCAGGATCTGGACGCCTTCCTCGTCGCGCTCGGTCACGATGGCGAGCTCGGCGTCGTTTTCGATCCGGTGCGACGTATCGACCAGCTTTCCGTTCACTTTTCCGGCGAGCGCTGCCCGCGCGAGGCCGGAGCCGATCGCCTGCGCTACGTCGGCAAGGATGACCGGCCCGGAAAAGCTCATCACGGAGCCATCGGGAAGACGGACGTTCGGCATCAGCACATTCTAGAAACAAAACCGCGCGTTGAACGTCGCTTTCAAGTTCGAGCGCGCGGAGTTACGGGCGAGCGTTGAACGGCGCACCGCGTCCGTTCCAACGCGAGCAGTTAAGCCGGCGCTTCGCGCCTGGCTTAACAATTGGTAGGCGCGATTGGAATCGAACCAACGACCTCATCCATGTCAAGGATGCGCTCTAGCCAACTGAGCTACGCGCCTAAATGAACCGAAATCCGGACGACAATCAACCGCTCCAGCTCTTCGATCGCGAATCGTAGCTGTACGGCTTGTATTTAAAGACCACGTTCTGACAGGAAAGCACGTACTCGCCGGCCGAGGCAACATAACCGATCGGCGCCCCACCCGGGCACTTGCTCACTGCCGGGACGTACTTGGGCGTGAGCTTGTCGAGAGAGTCCGGATACGCGCCGCTATCGCGCTTGTACGCGGCAAGCGCGGTAATCATCTGCGTGCCGCGAGTCTCCACCGTCAAGATATCTTTCTGCGAGGCGATATAAAGATCGATCGCGACGTACCCAACCGCGAGGACGATCGCGATGAATGCGAGTAGAGCGATTTGGCCAGCGCCCGCTTGAAGATTTGTGTCTCCCATCCAGGACCTCTTACGGACCGATTGCAGTCGTCACCTGCAAATACTACCGCAAGCCGAGCATCTCTGCCGCGTGCTTGCGCGTCGTCGCGGTGATTGCGACTCCGCCCAGCATGCGGGCGATTTCTTCCACGCGGGATTTCTGGTCCAGCACCGCGACGCGACTCTTCGCACCGCCGCCTTCGGTGCCCTTGGCCACGGACCACTGCTCGCGGGCCTGAGCCGCCACTTGCGGCAGATGCGTGACGCACAGGACCTGCCGCTCCTCGCCTAGGGTCCTCAATTTCCTGCCCACGACCTCGGCCACTGCCCCGCCGATCCCCGCGTCGACTTCGTCGAAGATCAAGGTAGGCACCGCTGCCGCCCGGCTCGTGATCACTTGGATCGCAAGGCTGATGCGGGACAGTTCTCCCCCGGAGGCCACCTTGGCGAGAGGGCGCAGCTCTACGCCCGGGTTGGTCGTCACCAGAAATTCGACCTGCTCGTTGCCCGCCGCGCCGCCGTCCGGAAGAAGCGAGCGCAGCTCCACCTCGAATCGCCCTCCCGCCATCGCCAGTTCCTTCATCGCCGCGTTCACCTCGCGGGCGAGCTTCGCCGCGGCCTTGCTGCGCTCGGCCGAAAGCTGTGCCGCGAGCCGATCGTAGCGCGAGCGCGCCGCCTGTTCCTGCGTAGCGAGCGCCTCGAGGTCGGCGGTGATCTCCAGATCCTTCAGGCGCACCTGCAGCGAGGCCAGGAGATCGGGCAGCGCTTCCGGCGCCGCACGAAACTTGCGCGCAGCATTGTGCACGGCCTCGAGGCGCCGCTCGACTTCGCCCAGACGCTCCGGATCGAGCTCGATGCGATCGGCGTAATGCCGCAGCGCATAGGCTGCCTCGCGCGCCTGCGCTTCGCCCGATTCGAGCAGCGCGATCGATTCGCGAAGAGATTCGTCGAATTCGACGAGCGGGCGCAGCCGTGAGAGCACCCCCGACAGCGCGCCGAGCGCAGCGTTCTCCGACTCGGAAAGCGTGTCGATCGCGCTGCGCACGCCTTCGATCAGGCTCGCCGCATGGGCGAGCCGGCCGTGCTCGGACTGGACGGCATCCCATTCGCCGGGCGCGAGCGCGAGCCGCGACAGCTCTTCGACCTGCCAGGCGAGCTGCTCGCGCTCCGCGTCGCGCGCTAGAGCGTTGCTCTCGTGGTCGAGCCTCACCCGGCAAAGTCTTTGCCACTCGTGGAATGCGTCACCCGCCTCCTTTGCGAGCGGGACGAGCCCGGCGTGCGCGTCGAGCACTTGGCGCTGCGCCTCCGACCTGAGAAGCGACTGGTGCGCGTGCTGGCCGTGGATGTCGACCAGCCGCTCGCCGGCCTCGCGCAACTGGTTGACCGTCGCCGCGTGCCCGTTGATGAAGGCGCGCGAGCGGCCGTTGCGGTCCACCACGCGGCGCAGAAGCATCCGGTTCGGATCGCCCTCGAGCGCCTGTTCCCGCAGCCAATTCCCAAGGCCGGGCAGCGACTCGATGGCGAATTCGGCGGTGACGTCCGCGCGCTCGGCCCCGGAACGCACCTGCTCGTTTCCGGAACGCTCGCCGAGCGCGAGCGACAGCGCGTCGATCAGGATGGATTTCCCGGCGCCGGTCTCGCCCGTCAGCGCGGTGAAACCCGGCCGGAATTCGAGCTCCAGCCGATCGACGATGGCGAAATCCCGAATGGCGAGGTGCAGGAGCACGGCAGCGGCGGGTCAGAGGCCCTCGCTCCAGTGCAGCTTTTCGCGCAGCATCGCGTAGTAGCTGTAGCCCGGAGGATGGACGAACTTGACGGTATGTTCGGCGCGGCGGATGACGACGCGGTCGCCCTCCTGAAGATCGCATTGCATCTGCCCGTCAAAATGAAGCCGCGCATCGATCGAGCGCTTCAGGGTGATGTCGATCACCGTGCGATCACTCACCATGATCGGCCGGTTGGACAGCGTGTGCGGGCAGATCGGCACGAGCGCGAACCCCGGCACCGTCGGTTGCAGGATCGGCCCGTCCGATGAAAGCGCGTAGGCGGTCGAGCCCGTAGGCGTCGCGACGATAAGGCCGTCGGCCCGCAAGTCGTAGACGAATTCCCCGTCGATATGGACGAGGAACTCGATCAGGCGTCCCACCGCACCCTTGTTCACGACCGCGTCGTTGAGCGCGAGCGTGGCGAGCGTGACGGCGCCGTCGCGCAGTACTTCGGCCGCAAGCATGGTGCGCTCCTCGATCACATGGCGGCCGGCGAGAATCTCGGCCATCGCGTCGAGCATGTTGGCAGAGGCGATGTCGGTCATGAAACCGAGCCGGCCCTGGTTGACGCCGACCAGGGGCACGTGATGCGCCGCCAAGTGCCGTGCGGCATTGAGCATGCTTCCGTCGCCTCCCTGGACCACGGCCAAGTCGGCGCGCGCGCCGATTTCATCGTAATCCGCGACGGGAAAACGGGTGATGCGACTGTTCTCCGCGGTCTCCTTCTCCACCAGCACGTCGCGCCCCTGCTTGCGCAGGTAGTCGCCCATCGTCGCGAGCGCGGCCGCGACATCGGGGGAGTTGTAGCGGCCTATCAGGGCGATCGTCTTGAAAGCGGACATACCGCCATTAAATCATGCCCATGCACAAGTGACAAAAAGCCCGTGCGCATTTCCCCGAGCAAAACCGCAAATCAAGCCGATTCTGTAGAATCGTGACCTATGCTGGACCGTCGCGCGCAGATCCTGCTCAAGACCCTGGTCGAGCGCTATATCGCCGAAGGCGAGCCGGTCGGCTCGCGCGCGCTGTCGCGTTTCTCCGGGCTGGATCTGAGTCCGGCCACGATTCGCAATGTGATGGCCGACCTCGAGGAGCTGGGCTTTGTCGCAAGTCCGCATACCTCGGCGGGACGGGTTCCCACCCCGCGCGGCTACCGGTTTTTCGTCGACACGCTGCTCACGGTAAAGCCTCTCGATCGGGTCGAAATCAGCCAGCTCGAGGTCAACCTCCATGCGGACCACCCTCAGCGCCTCATCGGCGCGGCCTCCCAACTTCTCTCCGAGCTCACCCACTTCGCGGGCGTCGTGGTCGCGAGCAAGCGCAGGACTCCGGCCTTCCGCCACATCGAGTTTCTGGCGCTTTCGGACAAGCGTGTCCTGCTGATCATCGTCACGCCTGACGGCGATGTGCAAAACCGCATTCTGTTCACGGAAAAAGCCTACTCGCCTTCCGAGCTGACCACGGCGGCAAATTTCCTCAACCAGAACTACGCCGGCCTGACTTTCGAGGAGATCCATCGCCGGGTCCACGACGAGCTGAAACAGCTTCGGGAAGACATGATACAGCTCATGACCGCGGCCCTCGAGGTCGGCGGCGCGGCCTTGTCGGAGTCTACCGAGAACTACGTCATCTCGGGCGAGAGGAATCTGCTTGACTCGCACGATCTCGCCTCGAACATGTCCCGGCTGCGGGAGTTGTTCGAGCTGTTCGAAAAGAAGACGCTGCTCGTGCAGATCCTCGAGCTCAGCACTCGTGCCCAGGGAGTGCAGCTCTTCATCGGCGGTGAATCCGGGATCGCGACGCTCGACGAATGCAGCGTGGTCACCGCGCCCTACGAAGTCGACGGGCAGGTCGTGGGCACAGTGGGGGTGATCGGTCCGACCCGCATGGCGTACGAGCGCGTGATCCCGATCGTCGATATCACCGCGAAGCTGCTGTCGAGCGCGCTGTCGCAGCACTAGGGGCGCGCGCGCCCCATGCCCGGTTTTCTCCCTGAGCCGAAATACCAGCACAGCGCGCTCGCCAGGACTGCGATCCTGCTCGTCAACCTCGGTACGCCCGACGCGCCGACGCCCAAGGCGGTGCGCAGATATTTGAGGCAGTTCCTGTCCGACCCGCGCGTGATCGAGATTCCCCGCGCGTTCTGGCTGCCGGTTCTGCACGGGATCGTTCTCAACACCAGGCCGAAGGCGTCAGCGCAGAAGTATGCTCGCATCTGGTCCAAGGACGGCTCGCCGCTGAGGGTACACACCGAGCGACAGGCGCGCCTGCTGCGCGGCTACTTCGGGCTGCAGGTCCGATCACCGCTGACAGTCGATTTCGCCATGCGCTACGGCGAGCCCTCGATCCCCAGTGCGCTCGCTCGCCTGAAGTCGGAGGGCTGCGAGCGCGTCCTCGTGCTGCCTTTGTATCCCCAGTACGCCGCGAGCACCACCGCAAGCGCGCTCGATGAAGTCGCGGCGTTCGTGAAGCGCGTCCGAAACGTGCCTGAGATCCGGCTGGTTAAGCACTTTCACGACCACCCCGCGTACATCGAGGCGCTCGCGAACCTGGCGCGTGAGCACTGGCGGCAGTCGGGACGCCCGGACAAGCTCGTCATGAGCTTCCACGGCCTGCCGCGCTACACGCTTTCCCGCGGCGATCCTTATCATTGCGAGTGCCAGAAGACCGCGCGACTGCTCGCCGAGGCGCTGGAGCTCGCCGACAGCCACTGGCAGATCGCCTTCCAGTCGCGCTTTGGGCGCCTGGAATGGCTCAAGCCCTATACCGCGTCCACCCTGGCGGATTGCGGCCGGCAAGGTCTTCGCCGTCTGGACGTGATCTGCCCCGGCTTCGTGGCCGATTGCCTGGAGACGCTGGAGGAAATCGGCATCGAGGGCAAGGAGATCTTTCTCGGCGCCGGCGGCGGGGAATTTCATCTGCTGCCCTGCCTGAACGAGCGCGACGACTGGATCCGCGCCCTCGCCGCCATCGCGCGCCAGCATCTGGGCGACTGGGTGAGCGAGTCCTGGAGTCCCCACGCCGCGAAAGCCCAGGCCGAAGAGAGTCGCAGCCGGGCCCTCGGCAAAGGCGCAGACACCTGACCGGTCCGCAGCGCGCCGCTGCCGGCGGGTCTTGAAATCTAGCCGGATAACCCAAGCTGGCTTTGATTATCTTGCGGAGAATCCATGCCTAACCCGGACCCACCCACCCTACCGGCTTCCGAGGGCGATACCCCGGTCGATACGTCCGCGCCGGCGACACAGCCCGCGGAAAGCCCTCGCGAGGAACCCAAGATCGGGACCGTCCCCGACACCGGGGAGCTGTTGCGACAGGCGGAACTGAAGGCGCAGGAACACCACGACGCCTGGCTCCGGGCCAAGGCCGAGGCCGACAATATCCGCAAGCGGACGCAGATCGAGCTCGCAAACGCCTACAAGTACGCGATCGAGTCTCTCGCCGCCGAGCTGCTTCCCGTCAAGGACAGTCTGGAAGCGACGCTTGCCGCCGGTTCCGCCGCCCATGAGACTCTGAAGAGCGGAGTCGACCTGACCTTGAAGCAGTTGAGTGCGGTATTCGAAAAGGCCAATCTCAAGGAGATCAACCCGATCGGGGAGAAATTCGACCCTCACCGACATCAGGCCATCAGCATGCTCCCGTCGGAGAAGGAGCCCAATACGGTGATCAACGTGCTGCAGAAGGGCTACGCGCTGCACGACCGCGTGATTCGGCCGGCGCTCGTGACCATCGCGGGGCCCAAGGACGCCCAAGCTTGAACTTGAGGGATTGATCCCCATATCGGTTGCAAGGTTATTTGCAGGAAATTCAAAAGGAAAGGCCATGGGAAAGATCATCGGAATCGACCTCGGGACGACCAACTCCTGTGTCGCGATCATGGAGGGCGGCAAGCCCAAGGTGATCGAGAACTCGGAAGGTGCCCGCACCACGCCCTCCATCGTCGCGTACATGGAGGATGGCGAGATACTCGTCGGCGCGCCGGCCAAGCGGCAGGCGGTCACCAATCCCAAGAATACGCTCTCCGCGATCAAGCGCCTTATCGGCCGCAAGTTCGAGGAAAAAGAGGTGCAGAAAGACATCGCCCTCATGCCCTACAAGATCGTCAAGGCCGACAATGGCGACGCCTGGGTCGAGATCCGCGGCAAGAAGATCGCGCCGCCCGAAGTCTCGGCACAGGTACTGCGCAAGATGAAAAAGACCGCCGAGGACTATCTCGGCGAGGAAGTCACGGAAGCCGTGATCACGGTCCCGGCCTACTTCAACGACTCGCAGCGGCAGGCGACCAAGGACGCCGGCCGCATCGCGGGGCTGGAGGTCAAGCGCATCATCAACGAGCCGACGGCGGCCGCGCTTGCGTTCGGGCTGGACAAGAAGGAAGGCGATCGCAAGATCGCGGTATACGACCTCGGCGGCGGCACCTTCGATATCTCGATCATCGAGATCGCGGAAGTCGAAGGCGAGCACCAGTTCGAGGTGCTCTCGACCAACGGCGACACGTTCCTCGGCGGCGAGGACTTCGACCAGCGTCTGATCGACTATCTCTGCGACGAGTTCAAGCGCGAACAGGGCATCGACCTCAGAAACGACGTCCTTGCACTGCAGCGTCTGAAGGAGTCTGCGGAAAAAGCGAAGATCGAGCTCTCCTCGAGCCAGCAGACCGAGATCAACCTGCCCTACGTCACCGCGGACAAGAGCGGCCCGAAGCACCTTGCGATCAAGATCACGCGCGCCAAGTTCGAGAGCCTGGTCGAGGACTTGATCGAGAAGACGGTCGAGCCCTGCCGGATCGCGTTGAAGGACGCCGGGCTCAAGGTCTCCGAAATCGAGGACGTAATCCTGGTGGGCGGTATGACGCGTATGCCCAAGGTCCAGGAAACCGTGAAGGACTTTTTCGGCAAGGAGCCGAGGAAGGACGTCAACCCCGACGAGGCGGTCGCGGTCGGCGCCGGGATTCAGGGCGGCGTGCTCAAGGGCGACGTCAAGGACGTGCTGCTTCTCGACGTGACGCCTCTGTCTCTAGGTATTGAAACCTTGGGCGGTGTGATGACGAAGCTTATCCAGAAGAACACCACGATTCCGACCAAGGCGCAGCAGGTCTTCTCGACCGCCGACGACAACCAGTCGGCGGTGACCATCCACGTGCTGCAGGGCGAGCG
>VBDM01000262.1 GCA_005881355.1 Betaproteobacteria bacterium | reverse complement strand
GGTAACCTTGTTCCGGTAGTCGCGCCCGTCCGGACCGTGCATCACGTAGCGCCAAACCCCGCCGGGCTTCACCTCCATGCTGTAGGTGGTCGTGGTGAACCCGTTCGGACCCCACCATTTCGCGACATGCTCCGGGCGGGTCCACACCTTCCACACGAGATCTCGCGGCGCGTCGAAGATGCGTACCGCTGCGATCTCGCGATCGTCGACCAGCGCGGTGCTGTTACTCAGCGCGGTGCTGTTACTTTCTGCGGCCACGTTTCGTCTCCTCGGCTAGCAGGTCGGCGAGGCGCTCGAGAGTTTCGCTCCAGCCCTGGTTCTGCCCGCGGCCGGCTTCGCCGGGCGGCGTCGTCTGCCGCACGGTGAGCTTCGTCTTGCCGCCCTCGTCGGCGAACGTCACCGTGGTGACGAGTTCGTGGCCGGGGAGCTTGTCCAGGATCGCGGTGAACACGATCCGCTCGTTCCGGACGATCTCGCGGTACACGCCGTGGAACGGATTGTCCTCGCCGTCGGGCCCGCGCATCACGAACCGGTACGCGCCCCCGGTGCGGAAGTCCATCTCGCAGCCCGGCAGCGTGAAGCCCTTCGGTCCCCACCATTTGCGGATGTGCTCCGGCTCCGTCCACAGCTTCCACATGAGCTCGCGCGGCGCGTCGAAAACGCGCGTGAGGATCATCTCGCCCGCATGCCTGCCTTCGACGAAGTCCTTCAGCGAAGTGCCCACGATCTGCGTCCAGCCTTCCATGAAATTCCTTCTTGCGAACGCGGGAAGCTTCGGGAAGGTCTCCAGGCCTTCGTGCGTCAGCCTGACTCTCGTCTTGCTCCCTTCGGCGAACAGCTCGAAGGTCACCAGCGAGTCGCCCGCGTGGCCTTCGTAGCGCCACGTATACGCCAGCCGCTTGTGCGGAATCGCTTCGGTGACCTTGCAGCGGTGGCAATATCTGAAGCCTTCGTGTTCGACGTCGAACTGAAACTCGAAGCCGACTACCGGAGCGAATTCACGGAGGTCGAAAGACCATTGCTTGATGTCCTCCTTGTCGGTGAGCGCCCTCCAGACGAGCGCTACAGGGGCGTCGAACGTGCGTTCGACGACGAGGGGCTCGTCTTTCGTCGCGAGGTTACTTTTTGCGGCCATCTCTTTTCTCCTTGCGTTGAATGTCCTGTACTTTGTTCTTGCGTTGCAGCTCCTTGAGGTAGCGGTCCAGCTTGTCGAAGCTCTCCTCCCAGTGGCGCCGGTAGTACTCGACCCAGTCGGCGATGTCCTTGAGCGGATTGGCCTGGAGCCGGCAAGGCCGCCACTGCGCCTCGCGGCCGCGCTCGATCAGTCCCGCGCGCTCGAGGACCTTGAGGTGCTTGGAGACCGCAGGAAGGCTGATGTCGAAGGGCTCGGCCAGCTTCAGGACCGAGGTTTCGCCCGAAGCGAGGCGCGCGAGGATCGCGCGCCGCGTGGGATCGGCGAGGGCGGCGAAGGTGGCGCTGAGGCGATCGGGCGACATGTTCAAACTGGCACCGTCCACGTATTTAACCTATAGGTTAAATACAAACCGGTACCTTGTCAAGCGGGTCGTCTAAACCGGCGCGCCTCGGGTTGATGCCGAAACTCTCAGATGAACAGCCGGCGGCACTAACGTTCGCGTCGAGCAGCGCGCCGCTCTTCGATGCGTCGCTCTTTGCCGCGTCCGCTTTCGGACGCGGGGTTAGGCCGCTCCTTCCAGTACCTGAGGAGGACGATGAAGGTGATGTAGTGCGTCACCAAAAGGGCAGGAACCCAGAATGCGGGGATCCAGTACGCCGGTCCCATATGGGCCGCCGCGCCATAAACCGTGGCGAGTGTTATGGCGGCGATCAGATCCACAGTGCCCTCGGCGTTGAAGACCCACACCAGAAGCCGCGCACCCCGAGCGTTGAGAGCTACAGCCGGAATCGCAGCGACGGCCAGCAAAGCAGCAACCAAGTCACCAAAGGCCGCTGGATAGGCGAACTGCGGAGCCATGCCGGCGTAGGTGCCCCCGGGTGCCAGGAACATCAGGCCAAGGTGGCGGAAAGCGTGCAGTAGCAGAATCGGGAGCAGGACCGACCTCGGTCTGAGCTCGTGGAGTCTTGGAAGCAGATAGAGCTTGGCTGCGATCCAGAACACCAAGGTACTGAAGAGGAGATTGACCGTGAGGATATTCATGGTGAATTTGTCCTGTTGGTTATGCTGCCATATGGAATGCCCGGACACCTCGTCTAGAGGGAACCCCAGAGAAAGAGCCCCTTCGTGCTTGACGCTGCAATCTGCGCGAGGCGGACGAGCTCGGCGACGACTGGCTCAATCTCGCTAGGATCGCACATCAGTTCTTCCGTTTGAGCCCAAAATTCCGCGGCGCGGACAACGCCGGACCTGTCTAGAACCCCGAGCTTCGCCACCAGAGGCCTCGGGAACTGAAACAGCCAAGTCTCGCCGCCCTTTCCCATGGCGACTTCCTCGAGGACATGTGTCTTTATGTCCCATTCCTGACCCTCGAGAAACGCCCACAGGATACCGAAGTTCAGATCCGTCAATCCTTTAAATTGGACTCGTTCAAATCGTCCGGCGGGCAATTTGCCGCTCGACTGAAGCGACTCGTAGCTGGGCGCATCCCGGGGCTCGGCGACAAATAAGTCTGAAAGAATGCCCATGTGATCTCGTGGCTCGCGACTGCGGGGTCCAACGTTCCAGGTGAGCGGGCGCCGACGAGCGAAGCAAGGAGGGAACCCAACAGCGAGCGCAGCGCCGCTGTTGGGCGGTCCGCTCCACCCGGTGGCTAGGCGTTACCTTGCATCCCATTCTGCGGCTGCCGGGCGTAGCTGACCGTCAGAGCCTCCCACACGTGCCCGTCAGGTTCGTTCCAGTACACGATTCGGCCGCCGTGCTGAGTGTTGACCTGCATGTCTACTGGACCGTGCGGGGTGCTTCTGTACTCGATGCCCCTGGCCCTGATTCTTGCAACGATGCCTTCAAACTCGGTCTCGCTCACGCGAAAGCAGTAGTGTTGTACGGGAAAGGGACCATCGGTTTGGTCGAAGTCGAGGGTCAAGCCTTTGTTTACATAGACAGCGCAGAAGGGACCCACTCCGGACTCTGCCCAAGGCACACCGAGGAGGGTGGCTAGCAACTCGGCCGCAGCTTTTCTGTCCCGGGCTGGAACTATCGCGTGGTCGAGTTGAACGCTCATCGTGGGTTCCCGTGTCGCGAGCAATGGGTGGGGAGAGTCGTGACGCCTTGTATGTTCAATTCCCAGATTCTGTAGAAGAAT
>VBDM01000029.1 GCA_005881355.1 Betaproteobacteria bacterium | reverse complement strand
GGCCGGCGCGTCACGGTTCCGTACCGTGCTGCTCATCGCCACGCTGCTCGTCGTCGTCGGGCTGTTGGCTTTCCTGGGCGGTCTGCTCATCACCCGCCCGCTCGTCCGGCTCTCGGAAGCCGCCGCGAGCGTGGCGGCCGGCGACCTGTCGGTCGACCTCCCCGCTGGCGGCAGCGGTGAGGTGGGCTATTTGACTCGGGCGTTCAGCACCCTGGTGACCCGGCTGCGCGAGCGCGAGGGCCAGAGCGAGCTGGAGCGGCTGTCGCTGACCGATGCACTCACCGGCCTGTACAACCGCCGCCATCTCATGGGCACGCTCGCCAGCGAAGTGCAGCGGTCGCGACGCCTGCGGCGCTCGTTCACGGTATTGCTGGCGGATGTCGATCGGTTCAAGCAGTACAACGACACGCACGGACACCTCGCGGGTGACGCCGCGCTCGTGAAGATCGCCGAAGTGTTCCGCCGAACGACGCGGGCGGTCGACTGCGTCGCGCGCTACGGCGGCGAAGAGTTCGTGGTGATGCTGCTCGAGTGCAACATGGCGGCCGCTGCCATCGTGGCGGAGCGGGTGCGCGGTCGCATTGCCGAGCAAGACCTCGGCGAAGGCCGGCTCACCGCCAGTATCGGCTTGGCCGAGTATCCCGAAGGGGGCAACACGCCTGAGGAGCTGATTGCGACCGCCGATGCGGCGATGTATCGGGCGAAGAGTGCCGGTCGCAACCAGGTCGTGGTCGCCGGGACGGGCGACAAGCGCACCCAGGAGCGAAAGTCACGGCGCAAGCGGGGCGCTTAGCCGCGCGTTCAGCCACTCGATCCAGCGGCGGTTCACATCGCTCTGCCTGATGTAGCGCCTGACTGCCTTCCGATCGAGTAGGTTAAGGCAATCTAGGCATCCGTTTCCGTTCAACGACACGCACACGCGGCCGCCGTAGATGCCAGGGGATGGTACTGGGCAAGAGCGACATCACCGCGATCCCCGTGCGCTGGATGAAGAAGCCGGGGAAAACGTGACGGCTCATTCGACCGGCACGACACCGTCGAGCTTGGCGAAGCATTCCCGTCTTGCCGTCTCGAGGAAGTCCCGCACGAAAGGCTGGCCCGCCATTTCGCGGGTGGTGGCGCCGTACAGGTCGCTCCACAGCCCGTTCCTGCCGATGCGCCGCGCGATCACGTATTCGTAATCGAGGTAGTTCCTGATCCCCCAGTTCGGCAGCGCCGCCACGCCGCGGCGACTGGCGACCAGCTGGAGGATCGCCACGGTCAGCTCCGTCGTGCGGCGCCTGGGATGAACCTTCGCCGGTTTCAGCACGCGCCGGATCAAATCGATGCGATCTTCGGGCACCGGGTAGGTAATTAGCGTCTCTTGCGCAAAGTCGCTCGCGCCGAGATAGCGCTTCGCCCGCAGCCGGTGATCGGTCGGCAACACCGCCAGCACTTCGAACCGGAACAGCGGATGGTAGACGACGCCCCGCCTCGGTTTGTTTTCCGACCCGATCACCAGATCGGTCTTGTTGTCGGCGAGCAGGGCGAGCGGATTGGGATGAAATCCGGACACCAGATCGAGCTCGACCTCCGGCCAGTGCTTGCGAAACGCGTCCATGATCGGCATCAGCCAGTCGAAACAGGTGTGGCATTCGAGCGCGATGCGCAGCGTCCCCGTGGGCTTTCGGGCGAGCTTGGCGAGATCGCGCTCCGCGGCCTGGACCTCGCTCATCACAGTGCGGCCCAACGCCACCAGCCGCCTCCCCGGCTCGGTCAACTGCACGGACTGCCCGTGACGTTTCACCATCGCCAGGCCGTAATGCGACTCCAACGCCTTCAACTGATGCGAAAGAGCCGACTGGGTCAAGTGCACGCGCTCGGCGGCGCGCGATACCGTGCCCGCCTCGGCGAGCGCGATCAGCGTGCGGAGGTGGCGGACTTCGAGCACTAGTTATGAATGATGCTCACGGTATCCGTATAAACTTTCATTGGATTCATAGCTAAGCATAAGCGATGATTTCCCCCTCGTCAAAAGGAGTGAAGCATGACCGCCGCTCACATACTGGGGTTTCCGCGGATCGGCGCGAAGCGGGAGCTCAAGCTCGCCCTGGAGGCGTACTGGCGGGGCGAGATCCCGGAGCGCGAACTGTCGAGCGTCGGCCGCGGGCTGCGCGAGCGGCACTGGCAGTGCCAGCGCGACGCGGGGCTGGACCTCGTCACGGTCGGCGATTTCGCCTGGTACGACTCGGTGCTGCAGACCCTCGCGCATCTGGGGTGCGTTCCCGGCCGTTTCGGCTTCGATCCCCGCTCGCTCACGCTGCCGCAATATTTCACGCTGGCGCGCGGCGACGCCAGCCATCCCGCCATGGAGATGACCAAGTGGTTCGACACCAACTACCACTACCTGGTCCCGGAGTGGAATGCGGACACGCGCTTCGAGGGCGGGGTCGATTGGCTGCTCCAGGAAGCGAAGGAAGCCGGGGAACTGGGCCACGCCGTCAAAGTCGCCCTGCCGGGCCCTCTCACCTTGCTCCATATCGGCAAGATCAAGGCCGGCCTGTCACACAAGCTCGACCTGCTGCCGCGCCTGGTTCCGGCTTACCGGCGGCTTCTCGCGAGCATCAAGGCCCTGGGAGTGCCCTGGGTGCAAATCGACGAGCCCATATTGGGGCTCGATCTGGACGAGCGCTGGCTGGCCGCCTTCCGGCCGACCTACGAGGCCCTAGGTCCCTCTTCGCCGAAGATCCTGCTCGCGACCTACTTCGAGTCGGTGGCGGAGCACGAAGCCCTGCTCAAATCGCTGCCGGTCTCCGGCATTCATCTGGATCTCGTGCGCGGACCGCAGCAGCTTGCGGCATTCCTGGACGGGTACCCGGAGTCGAAAGTGCTGTCGCTCGGGGTCGTCGACGGCCGCAATATCTGGCGAGTCGACCTGGACAAGGCTCTGGCCAGCCTCAACCAAGCCCACGACCGGCTCGGCGAGCGACTGTGGGTCTCGGCGAGCTGCTCGCTTCTCCACGTTCCGGTCGATCTCGACCACGAAAAAACGCTCGACCCCGAAATTCGCGGGTGGCTCGCGTTCGCCGTGCAAAAGCTCGATGAAATCGCGGCGCTCAAGCAAGGCGCGGGGCGGGACACCCAGGCGATCGCACCGGCGTTGATGGCGTCGCGCGAGGCGGCCGCCTCGCGAAGGCGCTCGGAGCGCGTGCTCTCCGATGCCGTGCGGCGCCGGCTGGATGCGTTGTCGGAGCGGGATACGCGCCGCCCCTCGCCCTTTGCCGCACGCATCCGCAAGCAGCGCGCCCGGTTGAAGCTCCCGCTGCTGCCCACCACGACGATCGGCTCGTTTCCGCAGACCCCCGAGATACGAAAAGCGCGCGCGGCGTTCAAAAAGGGGGCAGTCGGGCCCGAAGAGTACGCCGAGGCGATGCGCGCGGAAATCCGCCAGGCCGTGGCGCGCCAGGAGGCGCTGGGGCTGGACGTGCTGGTGCACGGCGAGGCCGAGCGCAACGACATGGTCGAGTATTTCGGCGAGCAGCTCCGGGGCTTCGCCTTCACCGAAAACGGCTGGGTGCAAAGCTACGGCTCGCGGTGCGTGAAACCGCCGGTCATCTACGGGGATGTCTCGAGGCCAAGCCCGATGACGGTGGAGTGGACGCGGTACGCCCAGAGCCTGACGGAAAAACCGATGAAAGGCATGCTGACCGGCCCGATCACGATGCTGCAATGGTCGTTCGTGCGCGACGACCAGCCGCGCAGTAAAACCGCTTTCCAGATCGCGCTGGCGCTGCGCGAGGAGGTGCTCGATATCGAGCGGGCCGGCATCGCGATCATCCAGATCGACGAGCCCGCGCTGCGCGAGGGCCTTCCGCTCAAGAAACGGGACTGGGCGCGTTATCTCGACTGGGCGGTGCGCGCGTTCAAGCTGGTATCCTCCGGCGTCGCGGACGAGACGCAGATCCACACGCACATGTGCTACGCCGAATTCAACGACATCCTGCCCTCGATCGCGGCGCTCGACGCCGACGTGATCACCATCGAGACCTCGCGTTCCGACATGGAGCTGCTCGAGGGCTTCGGGGAGTTCCGCTATCCCAACGAGATCGGTCCGGGCGTATACGATATCCATTCGCCGCGGGTGCCGGACGCCGGGGAGATGCTGAAGCTGCTCGAGAAGGCCGAGCGCGTGATTCCGCTCGAGCGCCTGTGGGTGAACCCGGATTGCGGATTGAAGACCCGCGGCTGGCCCGAGACCGAGGCCGCGCTGGCGAGGATGGTCGAGGCGGCCCGCCGCATGCGCGCCCGCGTCCCGCAGTCCGCGCGCGCTCCGGCCTGAATTCTTGGAATCGCAGAAAAAACATCCGCGCGCCTTCAGCTTCGAGTTTTTCCCTCCGAAAACCCCGGAAGGGATGGAGAGGCTGCGCGCAACCTGGAAGCAGCTCGCGCAGCTGAAGCCCCGGTTCTTCTCGTGCACCTACGGCGCGGGCGGCTCCACCCGGGACCGCACGCTCGAGACCGTCCTGGAAATCCAGGCCGCGGGCCACAAGGCGGCCCCCCATATCTCCTGCATCGGCGCCACGCGCGCCGACATCGCCGCCACGCTCGAGCTGTACAAGTCGAAGGGCATCGATCACATCGTCGCCCTGCGCGGGGACCTGCCCTCGGGCGCCGCGAGCGCCGGGGAGCTTCGCTACGCGAGCGATCTGGTGGCCTTCATCCGGGAGAAGACGGGCGAGCACTTCCACGTCGAAGTCGCCTGCTACCCGGAGTTCCATCCCCAGGCGCGCAGCCCGCGCGAGGACATCGCGAACTTCAAGAGAAAGATCGAGGCGGGCGCCGACGCCGCGATCACGCAGTATTTCTACAACCTCGATTCCTATTTCCGCTTCGTCGACGACTGCGAGGCGCTCGACATCGATCTACCCATCGTTCCGGGAATCATGCCGATCGGGAATTTCTCGCAGCTCGCGCGCTTCTCGGACGCCTGCGGCGCCGAGATTCCGCGCTGGCTGCGCCTGAAAATGCAGAGTTTCGGCGACGACGCCGCTTCGATCCGGAGCCTCGGCCTGGAGGTGGTCACCGACCTGTGCGACCGGCTGCTCTCGGCCGGCGCTCCCGGCCTGCACTTCTACACCATGAACCAGGCGGGGCTCACCTCGACGATCTGGCAGCGGCTGGGAATTTGAGCTCAGCCGTTTTCGAGCGTCGTCTCGAGCTCCGAATCGAATTTCCCGTCGACCAGGACGAACGCGATGCGCGCGGGCTTCCCGGAGCGGTTGCTCCAGGCGTGGTTGGTGCCGCACTGGATCACCACGTCTCCCTCGCGAAGCACCACGTCGGTGTCATCGAGCACCATCGTGAGCTCTCCGGAAAGCACGATGGCGTAGTCGATCGTTTCGGTCCGGTGCATCATCGGATGGCGGCCGCCCGGCCGGAACGTCGAGGCGGATTCGTTCCCCATCGCGGCGAACACCTTTTTCGCGGAGTCCGGATCGAGCGCGCGCAGCGCCTCCGATTCGGGCGCAAAGTCGGCGATGCGCACCACCGTGCCGCGCTTAGGGGGCATCTGCTTGCGCGGCCCGGGCGTGGGGTCGGCAGCCATCTTCTCGATGCGCGCCGGCGCCGCCTCGGTCCTCCAGATATCCACCGACCAGTGTCCGGGCCGCATCGGGTTGGTGTGGACCGCGGGGGCAAGGCCGTCCGACACCACGATCGCCCTGCCCGTTGCGTCGTGACCCGTGACCACGCGCCTGACGCGTCCCTGCCCCTCCATGCGATTCTCCTTTCGAAAAGATCCGGACTGGTCCGCAGCGGCAGCTCACGCCCGCTTGTGCAGCGGGTCCGCGCGCGAAGGCTGCCAGCCGAGCCGCTGCGAAACCGCCTCGGCCGCATCGACCAGCTCCCGCGACCAGCCGAGCAGCGATTTCCTCGCCATGCGGTGCACCGGGCCGGCGATGCTGATCGCCGCGACCACGTTGCCCGAATAGACGCGTATCGGCGCGGCGATCGAGCGCAGCCCGATCTCGCTCTCCTCGTCGTCCAAAGCGTAGTCTCGCGCGCGCACCGCCGCGAGCTCGCGGCGCAGCGCCTTTGCGTCGACGATGGTATTGGGCGTGCTCGCGGGAAGTCCGCGGGCGATGATGCGGTCGATCTCCTCGTCCGGCTGGAACGCGAGCAGGGTCTTCCCCACTGCCGTGGAATGCGCGGGCACGCGCGTGCCGACCTTGGAGCCCATGCGCAGCGCCTGCTTGCTCTCGTGCGTGATGATGTACAGGATCGAATCGTGGTCGAGAATCGCGAGATGCACGGTCTCGCCGGTTTTCTCCATGAGCGCGCGCAGGAAAGGCCTCGCCTCCATCGTGAAATCCATCTTGCGACGCACCATCGCCCCCAGCTCGAACAGGGCGAGCCCCGGATGATATTTGCCGTCCGCGGGGTTCTGCTCGAGGATTCCCTCCTCGAGCAGCGTCGAAGCGAGGCGATGCACCGTGCTCTTCGCCAGTCCCAGACGCTTGGCGAGATCGCTGATGCCGATCTCGTACTCGTCCTCGGAGAACGCCTTGATGAGCCGCAGGGAATTCGCGACCGACGACAGCCGGGTCCGGGATTTAGCGGAATTGAGTTTTCGTTCCACCGCCGGCGCTCTCAAGCGGCCCCCGGGCTTGCCAGTCGTACCGCGAGGGCGAGATCGTGCGGCAGTGGCGAAGTCATGCTATTTCGCCGTGACGAGCTCGTTCCAGAGCTTGAGCCATTTTTCGTCTTCGTCGATCAGCGCGACCGGATCGAGCATCAGGTAGGGAAAGGCCACCAGCTCGCTTTTCACCTTTCGGCTCGAGGGGAACCGCCCCATGGAATTGAAAAGCTGCTGGCCCTCAGGGGACAGCACGAAGTCGGCGAAGAGCAGCGCCGCATTCGGGTGGGGCGCGTTCGCCGCGAGCCCGATCGCCTGCGGCCTGCCGATCACGGGCTCGACCGGCTTCCAGTCGATCGGCTTCTCCCTGCGCTTCATCGAATCGGCGTTGGAAGCGTAGTTGGTGAGGCTCACGGGCACTTCGCCGGCGGACACCATCTCGGACAGCAGCACGTGCCCCTTGCGCACGTCCGGCTTCATCGCGACGAGCCCGCGGAAGAAATCCACGGTTCGCTTCTCGCCCCAGTGTCTGGCGAGCCCCGCAAGCCACTCCTGATCGGTCGCCTCCAGGCCGATGCGCCCTTTCCATCTGGGGTCGAGGAAGCCTTCATAGGTCGCCGGCAGCTCTTCGCGGCGGACCTTGGCGGTGTTGAACGCGACCACGAAGAAATCGACGCGGTCGGAAATCCACATCCGGTGAGCCGGCACGCCCCAGGCGGGGATGTCGGCGATATGGGGACTGAAGAAGCGCGCGGTCAGGCGCTCGCGCGCGAGCGCCTCCAGCTCCGGACCGTTGGTCTCGATGACATCGACGGTATGACGGCGTGCCTTGGCTTCGTTCAAGGCCCGCCTCACGACCTGGTCGCTGAGCGAGCGCCACAGCTGGACCTTGACGCCGTATTTCTTTTCGAACGCCTGGGTGAGCGGCACCGACTCCGAGGTCGCGAGCGACGTATAGACGACCAGCGCGCCTTCCTGCCGGGCCCGCTCGACGAGGCGCTGCGAGCGATCGCCGCCTTCGTAGAGGTAGACCGCCGCGTTCTTGTCCGGAGATTGAGCGAGCGCGAATGGCGCGCCGAGAGCGAGCGCTGCAAAAAGACAACGGATGATCGAGCCTTGCCACCCCACCGGTTCCTCCTCGCGCGCCCGCGGCGCTCTGTGCCCGGCTGCCGATTGACGCTGCGAGCGATTATATGGTCGAATGAGTGCCGGCTGCAAAGATTTGGAACCAAGTTCCGCATGAAGGAACACGAAAAACGCCCCTGAGGAATTCCCATGCCGCACGAAAAAGACCAAACCCATTGGCACGAGCCGACCGGCTCCCGCAAGGCCGGCTACGGCGAGTTCAAGAAGCAGCCGACGCCCTACGACGCGTTCATGGAGTCCGAGGGCATTCCGGTTTTCCGCGGCATCGGCATCCGCAAAGTGCAGGACCTGCCGCTCGCGCCGTGGAAGCGCACCGGCGGCCGCGGGCACTTCATCCAGCTCTACGGGACGGAGACCAAGTGGGGCTGCTACGTGGTGGAGGTGCCGCCGACAGGAGCGCTGAACCCCGAAAAGCATATGTACGAGGAGATCTTCCTCGTCGTCGAGGGGCGCGGCACGACCGAGGTGTGGCTCGAGGGCGACGCGAAGCGGCACGTGTTCGAGTGGCAGAAGGGGTCGATGTTCTCGATTCCCATGAACGCCTGGCACCGCCTCGTCAATGCGACCTCGGGCGGCGCGCTGCTCCTCGGGGGCACCACGGCGCCGAACGTCCTCAACATGATCAACAACGTGGACGCCGTGTTCAACAACCCCTTCGTGTTCCGCGAGCGCTTCAGCGGCGCCGACGATTTCTTCAAGCCGAAGGACGACATCGAGCCCGACCCGGTGCGCGGGCTCGCAATGCGGCGCACGAATTTCATTCCCGACATCGTCGATTGCGATCTTCCGCTCGACAACCGGCGCTCGCCCGGCTGGCGGCGCGTCGAGCCGTTCATGACCGACAACTGCTTCTATTTCTGGATCGGGCAGCACGAGAACGGCCGCTACTCGAAGGGACACGCGCACACCTCCGCCGCCGTGCTCATCTGCGTGAAGGGCAAGGGCTACACCTACACCTGGCCCGAGCGGCTCGGCGTCACGCCGTGGAAGGACGGCCGCGTGGACGAGGTGAAGCGCGTCGACTACGAGCCGGTCGGCATGGTGAGCGCGGCGCCCGGCGGCGCGCGCTGGTACCACCAGCACTTCAGCGTCTCGAGGGATCCGTTTCGCCTGACCGCGTGGTTCGGCCCGCACAACCCCGGGCGCGATCCCGGCCCGCCGGGGGAAAAGCACACCGACTACACCGCGATCGACATCCCCGAGGGCGGAACCTCCATCCCGTACTGGATGGAGGATCCGTACATCCGCAGGGAATACGAGGAGACGCTCAGGAAGAACGGCGTGCCGAACCGCATGGAGCCGGGCTGGTACGTCGCGCCGGCGGCGAAGTAACCCGGCATCGAATGAGCGGGGAAGCAGGCGGCAGGATCTTCTTCAGCAACGTCAGGCGCAGCCTCGAGGCCGAGGACGAGATCCGCCTCACGAGCGTCGGCGTCGACATCGGGTCTTCCACTTCGCACCTCGTCTTCTCGCGCCTCGTGCTCGAACGGCTCGACAACCGCTACGTCGTGTCCGAGCGCAAGATCATCCACGAATCCGAGGTGCTTCTCACCCCTTTTACCGAAAATGCGGCCGACGACGCGACCATCGACGCTCTAGCGCTAGGGCGCTTCATCGACAGGCAATACGAGCTCGCCGGAATCGCTCCCGGGGCGATCGACACGGGCGCCCTGATCCTCACGGGCGTCGCCGTCCGGCGCAGCAACGCGCGCGCGATCGGCGAGCTGTTCGCATCCCAGGCCGGCAAGTTCGTTTCAGTGAGCGCGGGCGACGCGCTCGAAGCCACTCTCGCCGCTTTCGGCTCGGGCGCCGCCGCGCGCTCGATCCGGGAATCCGCGCGGGTGATGAATGTGGACCTGGGCGGCGGAACCTCGAAAATCGCCGTGTGCGAGGCGGGCGACGTCGTCGAAATGACGGCAGCCGACATCGGCGCGCGCATCGTGTCTTTCGACTCCGAGGGACGCGTCAAGCGCATCGAGGAAGCCGGCCGCCGTTTCGCCGGAGAAGCCAGCCTTGCGCTCGAGATCGGCAAAAAGCCGGACGCCGGAAAACTGAGCCGTATGGTCGAGCGCATGGCCGACCGCCTGTTCGAGGTCGTCAGCGAGCCGAAGCCCGGCGTCGAAGCCGCCGCTCTGCTGCGGCTCGACCCCCTGCGCAACGAGCGCAAGCCCGACGTGGTCACGTTCTCCGGCGGCGTCGCCGAATATATCTACGGCCGCGAGGACCGGGCTTTCGAGGATCTGGGTCCCCAGCTCGCCAAGGCCGTTCTCGCGCGGGTCAAAGCCTGGGGACCCCGCATCGAGACGTCCGACCAGGGAATCCGCGCCACCGTGGTGGGCGCCTCCCAGTACACGGTCCAGGTGAGCGGCAGCACGATCTTCGTCGCGCCGCAAAGCGCCCTGCCCCTGCGGAACCTGCCGGTCATCGTCCCGACCCTGCCGCTCGACGGCCAGGTCCTCGACGCGGAGCGGATCGCGCAAGCCGTGCGCGCCGCCCTGCGCCGCCTCGATCTTCACGAAGGCGAAAAGGCGGTTGCGTTGTGCTATCGCTGGGCGGGGTCCGCCACTTTCGCGCGGCTGGATGATTTCTGCCGGGGCATCGCAGCGGGCCTAGCGAAAGTGCTCGAGCGGGGCTCCCCGCTCGTGCTTGTCGGCGAGGGCGACGTCGGCGGCCTGATCGGCATTCATTGCCGGGAAGAAACGCGCGTGGCGAACCCGATCGTGTCGATCGACGGCATCGTCCTCAAGGAATTCGACTTCATCGACATCGGCGCGCTGCTCGAGACCTCCGGCGCCGTGCCGGTGGTGATCAAGTCGCTGGTGTTTCCGACGGCCGCGCTAGGGCGTGCGAAGGTCGATGCAAGCGCTTAGGATCCGACGCCTACGCTATACGAGCTGAGCCGAAGCCCTTTGCGCACCGTCATTCATCGGGCTTGTCGTTGCAGCGCGTGACGTTGCCCTTGGCGGTATGTACGGTGAAGCAGCGTCGCTCCGGATTAGCAGGTTCTGCGGCGGCAGCTGGCGCGTCGGTCTTCGGCGCTTCCGAGGCCGCGGCGGGAGCTGACGAGCGCGGCGACCGGGTTTCTGGCGCCGGCGGCCGGTAGGCCGGGTTCACATTGAGCCGGTCTTTGACTTCACCGGCATCTTTCAGCCCGAGCTCGCTGCATTTCGTGCCGGAATACGTGATCTTTCCGGCCGCATTTGCGCATTTAAAGGTCTGAGCCGCAAGCTCACCGGACAACAGCGACGCCGCGACCGCCAACATCAGCTTTGCGATCTCATTCACCGGGCTTGGCCGTTGGCTAAGAGGGCACGTAGTATAAGCCACGTTGCCTCGGTAATCACCGACGTGACACATCGAAAGCGAGAAGAAATGATGCGCCGCCAGACCGAGAAACTTCTTGCTGCACCCCTCAGCGCAGCAGGCGGGCCCACAGCACCGAGAGCACGGGGAACGCGAGCAATAGCACTACGGTCTCGAACAAGAAAAACGACCTGTACTGACGACTCAATATGTCCCCGTGGTACATCAATGCCATTAAGGCTGAAGCGGTAATCCCGGCCAAAAGGCCATAAAGAATGGCATGAGCCCGGGCAACAAGTGCGAGAGGACACGCGACTATCCCAATGGCAACTACGAATGCAGCGAACTCCATGACTCGAAACGCGTACGGCCCGCGGCCCAACACGCGATCACTGGCACTTATGAACGGCACCGACAACCAAGTTGATAGATAGAGAGCCGCGGCGCCGGCCACGAGTGCCATGATCGTTGCTAATAGTGCGTGTACGAACCTGGTCATATCTCTGCGAGCTAATGTCTGAATTCAGCGGCCGCCGAAGGCGGTC
>VBDM01000261.1 GCA_005881355.1 Betaproteobacteria bacterium | reverse complement strand
AGCGCGCCGTCCGCCTGCATGGCGTAGGCGCCGATCTCGCCGTCCTCGGCGTTCGAGACGTAGACGAAGGTCGCGGCGAGAGCCGAGGTGCTTGCCAGTGCCGACATGGCGATGATCCTCTTGGTCAGTTTTGAGAACGATTGCATGGTGGCCTCCTTTATCGTTTTGCGAATCTTACCCGGCTTTGCCCATGGGCCGCCTCCGCCCAGGCAAAGGAATACAATCGGGTTCGCGCTGTTTACCCGAAGTTCCGAGAGACAAAGGAGGAGACCATGTTTCGCAATGTCTTGTTGATGTCCGCCGCCGCCCTGGCGTTCGTTCCGGGCGCGGCATTTTCCCAGGACGCTTCGGCCGCGCTCAAGCGCGCCTCCGACGCCATGGGCGCGGGCGAGCTGAAGTCGATCCGCTACGCGGGCGAGGGCACCGGCTTCACCTACGGCCAGGCCTTCAAGCCGGGCACGCGCTGGCCTAAGGTCAACGTGCACAGCGAGATTAGGACGATCAATTACGAAACCGCCTCGATGCGCGACGAGATCACGCTCAGCCGCGCCGAGCCCAAAGGCGGCGGCGGATACCCTCCCGCTGCCCAGCAGCGCAACGACCAGTTCGTGAGCGCAGACTATGCTTGGAACCAGGCCGCCGCCGGCCCCGTGCCGGGCCCGAGGTTCGTCACCGATCGCGTGCATCAGCTGTGGATCACGCCGCACGGCGCGCTCAAGGCCGCGATGAAGAACAAGGCCACGCTGAAGAAGGGCGGCAAAGGACCGACCGCCGTTTCCTTCACCGAGCCGGGCAAGTTCGCCGCGACGGTTTTCATCGGCAAGGACGGCTTGGTCGAGCGGGTCGAATCGCGGCTCCCCGATCCGGTGCTCGGTGAAACGACCGCGGTCACCCGCTACTCGGGCTACCGCGGCTACGGCGGAGTGAAATTCCCTTCGAGGATCCGGCAGTCGCAGGCAGGCTTTCCGGTCCTCGACCTCGCGGTCAAGGAAGTCCAGCCCAACGCGCCGGCCGATATCCAGTTGCCGGACGCGGTGCGCAACGCCGCCGAGCGCGTCACGACGGAAAAAGTGGCCGAGGGCGTGTGGCACGTCGCCGGCGGCTCGCACAACAGCGTCGCGATCGAGATGAAGGACCACCTCGTGCTCGTGGAAGCGCCGCTGAACGACGCCCGCTCGGGCGCGGTGTTCGACGAGGTGAAGAAGCTCGCTCCGGGCAAGTCGATCCGCTTCGTGATCAATACGCACGGCCACTTCGATCACGCGGGCGGCCTGCGCGCGGCGGCGGCCGAGGGCTACACTATCGTCACGCAAGCGGGAAACAAGGCGTACTACGAGCGCGCCTTTGCGACGCCGAGCAAGATCAATCCGGACCGGCTCGCCAAATCCGGCAAGAAAGCGAAAATCCGGACGGTGGGCGACAAGCTCGTGCTGAGCGACGGCTCGCGCTCGGTCGAGATCCGCCGCATCGCCGGCGGCGCCCACAGCGACACCATCGTCATGGCGTACCTGCCCAAGGAGAAGCTGCTGATCGAGGCGGACGTGTTCACGCCCCTGCCGCCGAATTCGCCGCCGCCCGCGCAGGCGAATCCGAACCATCTGACCCTGGTCGCGAACCTCAAGCGCCTGAAGCTTTCGGCCGACAAGATCCTGCCGCTGCACGGACGCGTCGTGCCGCTGGGCGATCTCTACGCCGCGGCGAAGGTGCCGATGCCCAAGTAGGGCGACGAGCTTCCTGCCTAGGCGCCGCGAGGCGCCTGCTCGGCGGCGGACTTGGTGAGGGCGCCTACCCGCACGCCGAGCAGCCGTATGCGCCGCCCGAGCGGCACGCGCTTCAGGCACTCGCCCGCGGCGCGGCGGATGGCGGCGGCGTCGCGCGTGGGCTCCTCGAGCGTGCGGTCGCGCGTGACGGTCTTGAAGTTGTCGTAGCGCAGCTTCAACCCTATCGTCCTGCCGGCGTAGCCTTTTCTTTCGAGGTCCGCGGCGACTCTCTCGCACAGCTCGGTGAAGATCCGCGAGAGCGCCGCGCGGTCGCGCTCCGGGTGCAGGTCGTCCTCGAAGGTCGTCTCGCGGCTGATCAATTTCGGCTCGCTGTGGGTGACGACCGGCCGGTCGTCGCGCCCGTTCGCCGCCTCGTGCATCCACGCGCCGTGCTTCCCGCCGAAGCGCTCGACGAGGAGCATCGGGTCGGCCCCGGCGAGCTCGCCGATCGTACGGATGCCGAGCGTCTCCAGGCGCGCAGCCGCCTTGGGGCCGACGCCGTTGATCTTGCGCACCGGGAGCGGCCAGATGCGCGCGGCGATGTCGTCTTCGCGCAGCACGGTCAGCCCGCCGGGCTTCTCGAGCTCGGAGGCGATCTTCGCGAGCAGCTTGTTCGGCGCGATGCCGATCGAGCACGAGAGCGCGGTCGTCTCGCGCACCGCGCGCTGGATCGATCGCGCGAGCTCGCGCGCGCGGGCCCAGGCCTCTTCCGCGCCGCCGTGCGGCGCCACGGCGCGCACGGCGTCCTTGAACATGCGCGAATAGCGCCGGTATTCGTCGAAGTCCGCGGGGAGCACGAGCGCGTCGGGCGCGAGCTTCGCCGCCTTCATGAGCGCCATGCCCGAGTGCACGCCGAAGGCGCGCGCTTCGTACGTCGCGGTCGTGATCACGCCGCGGCCTTTGTAGTCGCGCAGGGCGGGAAAGGGCGTGCCGCCGGATTCATCGGGCGCGGAGCGGCGCCGGCCCCCGACCACGAGCGGTCGCCCGCGCAGCTCCGGGTAGCGCAGCAGCTCGACCGACGCGTAGAACGCGTCCATGTCCACGTGCGCGATGAAGCGTGCATCGCCGTCCATGACCTGCCTCCGAAATCGCGGGAATAAACGGGCGGATGGAACTGTTATTATCCGCCCGGACCCCGGACACCCGCCCTGGAAGAGTCCCTTCCGGACGAGGAATTCGAAGCGTAAACCGAGAGATCGTCCCGGGGAAGGCGCTCAAAGCGCACAACTTAGGAGGAGACATGAAACGCACGTACCTGGCAGTTCTTGCCTGCGGGCTGGCGGCGGCTTCGTCCGCGGCCTGGTCGCAGGCGCCGCAGCGCCCGCAGATAGAGACCAAGAAGGTCGAGGGCACCGAAAACGTCTACGTCTTCCGCAACGGCAACCACCAGGCGATGTTCGTCGTCACCCCGGCCGGCGTGATCGCAACCGACCCGGTCGCCTACGGGCGCCCGCAGGGCGGCGCCGCCTACGTCGCCGAGATCAGGAAGGTCACCGACAAGCCGATCAAGTACCTGGTCTACAGCCACCACCACTACGACCACGTCGCCGGCGGCCAGGCGTTCAAGGACGCGGGCGCGAAGATCGTCGCGCACAAGAAGGCGAAGGAACGGCTCGCCGTCCTCAAGGATCCGGCCACGCCGCTCCCGGACGAGACGTTCGACCAGAAAAAGACACTCAAGCTCGGCGGCACGGCGCTCTCGTCATGCGGTTGCCGAAAGAAAAGATCATCTTCGTGGTGGACTTCATCCCGGTGGGCACGGTGCCGGGCCGCGGCATGATCGACTTCTACCCGCTCGAGGCCGAGGGCTCGATGAAGCGCGTGCTCGCGATGAACTGGGAACGCCTGATCCCGGGCCATCCGGGGCAGCCGGGGGACCGGCTGGGCACCAAGAAGGACGTCGAGGACCAGCTGCAATTCCTGAGGGACGCCTCGGACGCGGTGAAGGTCGCCGCGCGCGAAGGCAAATGCTGGGAGCCGGCGGAGAAAGAGGTCAAGCTGCCGAAGTACGAAAAGTGGCCCGGCTACGAGAACAATCTGCAATTCGTGACGCGGCGCTATTGCGGCCTGTGGGGGCGCGGGACCTGAAGCGCGAGCGCTTTGCTACCGCGACGCCCCGGCGGGAAAAATCTCCGGGGCGTTTTTGTTTCCGCCGTTTTCCTTGCCATTCCCCGCCGAACCCTCCATACTGGCGAGTCGAATTCCACTTTGGGTCAGTCCGCGGCATCCCGTCCCGGGTGCGCCGCTCCTGGTTTCTCCCACGGACAAAATTTGATGCCCCGCACACTTTCGGCGCGGGGCGACATCATCCATGGAGAGAATCCATGCCTACCGGCACAGTGAAATGGTTCAACTCGAGCAAGGGTTTCGGCTTCATCCAGCCTGACGACAAGTCCAAGGACGTGTTCGTGCACGTCTCGGCGGTGGAACGCGCCGGCCTCGGCAATCTCAGCGAGAATCAGAAGATCTCCTACGAGATCGAGCAAGGACAGAACGGCAAAACGTCCGCAGTCGATTTGAAGGCCGTTTAACTCTCTGTCACGGGGGCGGCGTTCGCTGTCCCCCTGTCCATATCTCGGGCGCCGGACCCGGCGCCGGAAGGAGCTCGCGTGCCCAAAGAAGCTTTGATCGAAATGGAAGGCACGGTCCACGCGGTGCTCCCCGATACGCGCTGCCGCGTAAAGCTGGAAAACGGGCACGAGGTGGTGGCCTACGTGTCCGGGAAGCTGAAGCTGCACCGGGTGCGCATGCTCCCCGGGGACAGAGTCAGGCTCGAGATGACGCCTTACGACCTGACGAAGGCCCGCATCAACTTCAGGCACCGGGACGAGAATCCGGTGGCGCGGGTCGCCTCGCGTCCCACGCAATACCGGCGGCGCTGATCGGGACGATTCCCCCCTTGCGCCCCGGCCGCGCGACTTCGCGCCCGTTGTAACCGCGGCGCGGCCGTACTACAGTGCCTGCACCCGGGTTCCGGGCTCGCACGCGTCGCGCAATGAAAATCATCTCGGTCGACAGCTTCGTCCTCACCGTTCCCTTGCCCAAGCCAATGGCGCTGCAATGGCAGCACCATAAGCTCGTCGTCGCGGAAATTGCGACCGACGAGGGGATTCGCGGTCTCGGCTACAGCCTGGTCTTCGGCGGCGGCGGCGCCGAAGCCGTGCAGGTCTATCTCGACACGCGCCTGAAGCCGGTCCTCCTCGGCGAGGATCCGCTCCTCGTCGAGCGCCTCTGGGAGCGCATGTTCCGCGCCGACATGGGAATCAAGAAGCAGGGCGTCGCCGCTTATGCGCTCTCCGCGCTCGACATCGGCCTGTGGGACATCACGGGCAAGGCCGCGGGGCTGCCGCTCTACAAGCTCTGGGGCGCGGTGAGCGACCGCATTCCCGCGTACGGCAGCGGCGGCTGGTCGAAATACAGCGAGCGCGAGCTCGTCGCCGAGGCGCAGAAATACGCGGCGCTCGGCTGCAAGTACTACAAGATGAAGATCCACCACTCCGATCCGCGCGAGAACAGAAAGCGCGTCGAGGCCGTACGCCGCGCGCTCGGCGAAGGCGTGCGCATGATGGTTGACGTGAACCAGCGCCTGGACGTCCTCGCGAACATCCGGCAGGCACAAGCGCTGGAAGACCTCGACCTCGCGTGGTACGAGGAGCCGGTGCTCGCCGACGATATCGCCGCCTGCGCCGAAGTCGCGCACGCCATCAAGATTCCCGTCGCCACCGGCGAGAACAACTACACGCGTTTCGAGTTCCGCGAGCTGATCGAGCGCCGCGCGGCGCGCTATCTCATGCCCGACGTGTGCCGCGCTCTGGGCTTTTCCGAGACGCTGCGCATCGGCCATCTCGCGGCCGCGCACCAGGTCGCGGTCGCGCCGCACGTGGTGCACGAGCTCTCGCTGCAGGTCGTCGGCGCGCTCTCGAACGGTTTCCTGGTGGAATTCATCGACTGGACGCCTCCCGATCTGTTCGAGGAGATGCCCGAGTGCAAGGACGGCTGCTTCCGCGTTCCGGAGCGGCCCGGGCACGGCATGGCGCTCGCCAAAGGCGCCAAAGAGAGGTATCGGAGCGGCTAGTCCGGAGCAACAGTCGATGCTGACCCTTGTGATCTCGACGATCGCGTTTTTCGCGGCGAGCTACTTCATCAAGCGCTACCTGGACGAAATCGACGTGCCCAAGACCATGACGCGCGGCCTGGTCATATTCGCGCTGGCTCTGGCGGTCGCATACGTCGTCGCATTGGCCGTCGACCGGGTCGCGGCATCGATCGGCTAGGCGAGCTTATCGCGCCGCTCTAGCGCGAGGCCATGAACCGCGCCCGCTCGCTGACGGCGCCGAGGAGCGAGGCGGCGAAGCGGCGGCTGTGCTTCACCAGCTCGAGAAACACGTTGCGGTTGATCGCGAGCAGCTCGCAGTCGCTTTCCGCGACCGCGCTCGCGAGGCGCGGGGTCCGGTCGACCAGCGCCATCTCGCCGAATATCCCGCCCGGGCCCACGGTCTCCACCGGGCTGCCGCCGACGCTGATCGCCACGCGGCCGCGGTGCACGACGTACATCAGCACCCCGGCCTGCCCCTCCCTCACGATCGTGCTCCCGGCCTCGTAGCTGAAGCGGGCGCCGGGCCCGACCAGGCGGACGAGGTCGCCCAGGAGGTCCTTGCGGAGCGGCGTCGATTCCCTGCGCCGCGCGCTGCGCAGGGGCGTTTCGGAAGCGCCGAGCCGGCCGATGGATTCGCGCAGGCGGTTGATCATGACGCTCATCAGCATCAGCGCGAACTCGGGCTTTCTCCCGAGCGCGGTCTGGAGCTGGCGGTTGTCGAGGGTGATGACGCGGCTCGCCGATTTCGCCACCGCCGTCGCGCTGCGCGGCCCCTGATCGATCGAAGCCATCTCGCCGAAGATCTGGCCGGGCCGCACCGTGCCGATGGGCGCGTTCTTCGCGAAGATGGCGACTTCGCCGTCCAGCAGCAGGTACATCCGGTTCGATCTTCCTGCCCTTGGCGAAAGTTTTCGGCTTGCCGGCGGAACGGAAGAATTCCAGCGCGACCGCCGCGTTGTAGGAGCCGCTCGCGGGACTGCCCTGGGCGATCATGGATTTCTCCTCGGGACGACGGACCGCCCGTGGGTTCGCGGGCTCCGCGCCCGGGCGGACGGGCGGAGCCGGGAGCCGCAATTATCCTCTTGGCATAGCGTTCCGGGCCGCCATTGCGCTGCGGGAGCGTTCATTTTCCACACTCGGGGCGGGAATGACTCGCGCTTTGCGCCTTTATAGCATGGCGCACGCTCGCGCTTTATACCGACGCGGGGCCCGCAGGCATAATAGCGAAAATCGGATCGCATGCGTTACCTGCATATCCTCGTCCTGGTCGCACCCGGCTTCGCGCTTGCTGCAGCGGCGCGGGCCGCGCAAAGCGATCTGCCGCTCGCGGCGCCGATGCCCGGGGGGATCGCGGTGGTCTGCGTGGGCCGTGCGCCCGCCCCGGCTCCGCAAGTCGTCTTCGACGGCCAGCGCGTGCGGGTCGCGCGCGTGGGCGATGCCTGGCACGCCGTCGTCGGCCTCCCGCTCGCGCTCAAGCCGGGGGCGCACCAGCTTTCGGTGCTCGAGGGCGAGAAGAGCGCGCGCACCATCCGCTTCGACGTCAAATCGCATGACTACGAGGTGCAGCACCTGACGCTCGCCGCCCGCCAGGTCGACCCCGGGCCCGCGGACCGGCTGCGGATCGCGCGGGACCAGGAATCGATCGTCCGGGCGTTTTCGACCTTCAGCGATTCTGCGCTCGACGATTTCAGCCTCGACCTGCCGTCGCCGGGGCGCCCTTCCGGCGGTTTCGGGCTGAGACGCTTCTTGAACAACGAGCCGCGGCAGCCTCACAGCGGCGTGGACATCGCCGCGCCCCCGGGGACCCCGATCACCGCGCCGGCGGCGGGCACCGTGCTCGAGACCGGCGATTATTTCTTCTACGGGCTCACGGTGCTCCTCGACCACGGCCAAGGGCTCATCACGATGTACAACCACTTGAGCAGCATCGACGTCGCGAAGGGCGCCCGCGTCGCGCGCGGGGAGAGAATAGGCGCCGTCGGCAGCACCGGCCGCGTCACCGGCCCGCACCTGCATTGGTCGGTGAGCCTCAACAACGCGCGGGTCGATCCAGCGCTGTTCCTGCCCCGCGAGGTCCGGGATCAGGTCATGAGCAGCCTGCCCGCGGCGCGAGGCGATGCCGCGGCGGAGTCCCCGCCGCCTCGATGCGATTGAGCGGGAAGGCCCCCGGCGCGCTCCGCTGCCCACCCCGGGAAGGTGTCGGCTGCACGACGCGGCCAGCGGAATCTCCGGCGCGCGATCGCGCCGGAGCGTTCGAGAACCGGTCCGGCCCGTGATATTTTTAACGGAGCGCGCTCGACCCGAGAGCGCCTGAGCGTGGCACGCTCCTTGCACTTCCCTGATGGCACTGAGGTACCGAACTACTTGGAGACGCGAGTGACAGCGGTGGTGGATCTGGCTCCGTCGCATCCCGACACTTTATTCGTCGAGGGAGAGGGTGGCACGCGCTCCGAATTCCGCTTGTCCAGCCATTTCCAGCCGATTTTCAGCTTTGCCCATCGTCGGGCCGTGGGCTACGAGGGGCTGATCCGCGGGACCGATCCGCGCGGAAAGCTCTACCTGGCGACCGAGCTCCTCGCAAAGGCGCCGGCGGGGGTGGCGCGCATGCAGCTCGACCGCCAATGCAGAGCGCTCCACGTCCGGAACTTCCAGCGCCTGGGCGATGAGGACAGCTG
>VBDM01000260.1:560-3855 GCA_005881355.1 Betaproteobacteria bacterium | reverse complement strand
CACCCTCTACGATTCGAGGGTGAAATTCGGATGGGTCTCTCACCCTTGCTTGAGGCGAGAGGGCCAATGGATAGGACGCCGGTTCATTTATTGTTCGTCGAGGACTCCGAGCTGGACGCCGAGCTTTCGGTGCGCGCGCTCGAACAGGGCGGATTTGACGTTTCGTGGGAGCGCGTCCAGGCCGAGTCGGATCTGAAGCAGGCTCTGCAATCCTCGAATCCGCAGGCGGTTCTTTCCGATTTCTCGATGCCGGGCTTTGACGGCATCCAGGCGCTGCGCGTGGTGCGGGAGATGAGCCCCGGCGTCCCCTTTATTTTCGTTTCCGGCACGATCGGCGAGGAGTGCGCCATCGACGCGATCCGGCTCGGCGCGACCGATTACGTGCTGAAAAACAACATGCGACGGCTCGGGACCACGGTGAGACGCGCGCTTTCCGAGTCCGCCGAGCGCGAGCGCATTCGTCTGGCGGAGGAGGAGCGCGCGCGGCTCGTGAAAGTCCTGGAAGCGACGAGCGATTACGTCGGCATCTCCGATCCGGACGGGAAAATCATCTATATGAACGAGGCGGGGCGAAAGCTCACCGGAGCGCCGGAATCGGGGGATGTCGGCAAATCGGTGATCGACATCTACCCCCAGTGGGTCAGCGAGCGTGTCGATGGGGAAGGGCAGCCGGGCGCCGCGCACCCGGGCCTGTGGCAGGGTGAGTCGGTTCTCCTCGGGGCCGGCGGAACCCAGATCCCGGTGTCCCAGGTGATCATCGCCCACAACGGGCCGGACGGGGATACCCGTTTCTTTTCGACGATCGCGCGCGACATGCGCGAGCGCAAAGCCTACGAGGCGCGGCTGCAGCATTTCGCCAACTACGATTCGCTCACCAGCCTGCCGAACCGCACCCTGCTCGGCGACCGTGCGCTCCAGGCCATCGCGCACGCCCGCCGCAGCGGCCGCCCGGCCGCACTGCTCGTGCTCAACCTGGACCGGTTCAAGCTCGTCAACGAGAGCGGCAGCCACGGGGCGGGTGATGCGTTGCTGAAGAGGGTGGCCGACAGGCTGCGAGGTGTGGTGCGCGAGGGAGATACGATCGCGCGGCTTGGCGCGGACACCTTCGCGGTGCTTGCAGCCGATCTCGCACGCCCGGACGATGCGCTCGCCGTTGCGCGCAAGATTCAGGAAGCGATGAGCCCATCCTTCGGGCTGGAGGGACGCGATCTTCACGTTACGGTGAGTCTCGGGGCGAGCATCTACCCGCGTGACGGCGAGGAATTCGACATCCTGCTGCGCAACGCCGAGGCGGCGATGCACAGGGTCAAGGCCGAGGGCCGCAACGGCTTCCAGTTCTACGCCGCGGCCATGACGCGCGAGGCCACCGATCGGGTCGAATTGGAGAATGAACTGCGCCTCGCGCTGGGAAGAAACGAGCTGGAAGTCCACTACCAGCCCCAGGTCGACCTCTCCGACGGGCGCACGGTCGGAGTGGAGGCCTTGATCCGCTGGCGGCACCGCGAGCGCGGGTGGATTCCTCCCGTCCAGTTCATCCCGGTCGCGGAGGACTGCGATCTCATCCATCCGCTGGGTGAATTCGCGCTCGTTCAGAGCTGCGGCCAAATAAGAGCCTGGGATCAAGCGGGGCTTGCCGAGCTCAGGCTCGCCGTGAACGTTTCGGCGCAGCAATTCCGCAGCCCGGACTTCGTCGAGGCCGTTACCCGGGCTTTGCTGGCAACGGAGCTTGAACCGGGCCGGCTCGAACTGGAGCTCACCGAGAGCGTGCTCGTCGACAATCGCGACGAGGCGCTCCCGATCCTCAAGCGCTTGAAGGCCCTCGGCGTGCAGATCGCGGTGGACGACTTCGGCACGGGCTATTCGAGCCTGAGCTATCTCTCGCGGCTGCCGATCGACTGCCTCAAGATCGACCGCTCGTTCGTCAGTCGGGTTCACGAGCGCGGTCACGACGCGGCGATTGCGCAGGCGGTGATCACGCTCGCGCACTCGCTGGGGCTGCGCGTGATCGCGGAGGGAGTCGAGACGGACGCTCAGCGCGAGTTCCTGCGTTCGCACGCCTGCAATCTGGGACAGGGCTACCTCTTTTCGCGTCCCGCGCGTCCCGAGGCAATCGCGCGGCACGTCGCAGCCGGCTCGCCGCGGCTGGAGCTGGACTCCGTCGTTTAGAAGACGCGCGGCTCCGCATCCGATTTCCCGAAGCCCGACCGAGGCCCGTTTCAGCGGTCTCGGCCTCCGCCGCGATTTCCGTATCATAATTCACTGAATGGACAACGCAGAGGTCCTGCTGCTCGCCCGCGCCCAGTTCGGGCTGAACATCGGGTTCCACATCCTCTTTCCGAGCCTGACCATCGCGCTCGGGTGGATCGTGCTCTACTTCCGCATCCGCTACGCGCGCTCGGGCGACGCGGCGTGGCTCGCCACCTACAAGCTCTGGACCAAGGTGTTCGCGCTCTCCTTCGCGATGGGCGTGGTGAGCGGGATCACGATGTCGTTCCAGTTCGGCACCAACTGGCCGGGATACATGCAGAAGGTCGGCAATATCGCCGGGCCGCTCCTCGCCTACGAGGTGCTGACCGCGTTTTTCCTCGAGGCGACGTTCCTCGGCGTGATGCTCTTCGGCATGAACCGCGTCCCGGGCTGGATGCACGTTTTCTCCGCCGCGATGGTCGCGATCGGCACGACCGTTTCAGCCTTCTGGATTCTCGCGCTCAATTCGTGGATGCAGACTCCAGCCGGACACGTGATGGACAGCGGCCAGATCGTCGCCGGAGATTGGCTGCAGGTGATCTTCAATCCGTCGTTCCCGTACCGGTTCACTCACATGCTGCTCGCCTCCGGCCTCACCGCGTCTTTCGTGGTGGCAGGGCTGTCGGCGTGGCGCCTGCTCCACGCGGGCGATGACGCCTCGGCGCGGAAAACCCTGCGTACCGGACTCGTGATCGCCGCGGTGCTCGCGCCCGTGCAGATGTTCGTCGGCGACCTGCACGGCCTGAACACGCTCGAGCACCAACCCGCGAAGATCGCAGCGATCGAGGCGATATGGAAAACGGAGCAGAGTGTGCCGCTCGTGCTTTTCGCCATCCCGGACGACGAAAAACGCCGCAACGATTTCTCGATCGAAATCCCGAGGGGCGCGAGCCTGGTTCTGAAGCACGATGCAAACGCCGAGCTGAAAGGCGCCGATTCCTTCGCGCCGAATATTGCACCGGTGGCGCCGGTGTTTTTCGCGTTCCGCGTGATGGTGGGAATGGGCGTGCTGATGTTGCTCGCCGCCTGGACCGGCGTGTGGGCGACG
>VBDM01000260.1:0-540 GCA_005881355.1 Betaproteobacteria bacterium | reverse complement strand
GGGCTGGCTCGTCACCGAGATCGGCAGGCAGCCGTGGCTCGTCACCGGCGTGCTCAAGACGGCCGACGCGGTCGGTTCCGCCCCGGGTGCCGCGCTCGGCGCAAGCCTCACCGGCTACGTCATTACGTATACGGTGATGCTGATCGCGTACTTGGTGGTGCTGACGCACCTCGCGGGCAAAGGCGCGGACGCATGAGCCTGGACCTGCCCCTCATTTTCGCCGCCCTCATGGGATTGGCGATCCTGATGTATGTCGTCCTCGACGGCTACGACCTGGGCGTGGGCATGCTCATGCCTGCCGCGAGCGCAGGCGAGCAGGAACTGATGGTCGCCTCGATCGGGCCGTTCTGGGACGCGAACGAGACCTGGCTCGTCCTGGGCGTGGGCATCCTCCTGGTCGCCTTCCCCGCGGCGCACGGCCTCGTTCTGGGCGCCCTCTACCTGCCGGTCGCGGCGATGCTGATCGGACTGATGCTGCGCGGCGTCGCGTTCGAATTCCGCGTCAAGGCCGAAGGCTGGCACCGCGGGCTGTGGAACTGG
>VBDM01000259.1 GCA_005881355.1 Betaproteobacteria bacterium | reverse complement strand
ATTTACTTTACAGGGTGGGGAGTTGTTGCTAGCATTTAACGTAAATTATACCAATCGCGCCTAACCGGCCATACCTGAAGGAGAAATCCGAGTTGCAGCTCACACTTGATTTGGATATTTTCAAGCCGAAAAACCCGCCGTTGTTCGGCATGGATATCTCTTCGTCCTCGGTGAAGCTGGTGGAACTCACCGATGCAGGCAAAGGGAACCCCCGGGTCGAGCGCTACGCCATCGAGGCCTTGCCCAAGGACGCGGTCCTGGACGGCAACATCGCGAACCTCGATGCGGTGGTCGATTCCGTGCAGCGGGGCTGGAAGAGAATGGCGACGCGCACGAGAAACGTGGCCCTCGCTCTGCCGACCGCCGCGGTGATCACCAAAAAGATCATCGTGCCCGCGGGGCTTCGCGAGGAGGAGCTGGAAATCCAGGTCGAGACCGAAGCCAATCAGTACATTCCGTTTGCGCTCGAGGAGGTCAACCTCGACTTCCAGGTAGTAGGCCCTTCCCCCTCGGGGCCGGAAGAGGTCGAGGTGCTCATCGCCGCGTCACGCAAGGAAAAAGTCGAGGATCGCGTCGCCGTGGCGGAGGCCTCGGGTCTCAAGGCGATCGTCATGGACGTCGAGTCCTACGCCATCCAGGCTTCTTTCGAGCTGATCCAGGAGCAATTCCCGGATCACGGCAAGGACCAGAACATCGCCCTGGTCGACCTGGGCGCAAACGTCATGAACATCACGGTGCTGCGCAACGAGCAGACCGTTTACACGCGCGAGCAGGCGTTTGGCGGCAGCCAGCTTACGCAGGACATCATGCGGCAGTACGGGATGAGCCAGGAGGAAGCCGAAGCAGCCAAACGGTCAGGGGGACTGCCGGAGAACTACGAATCGGACGTGCTGCGACCCTTCATGGAGAATGCGGCGCTCGAAATGCAGCGGGCGATGCAGTTCTTCTTCACTTCGACTCAATACACTTCGGTGGAACACGTCTTGCTCACCGGTGGCTCCGCCGTGATTCCTGGGCTCGATGAGATGGTGCAGAGCCGCACCCAGATCAACACGCTGATCGCCAATCCTTTCGCCAACATGGCGATCTCCCCGCGCGTGCAGCTGAAGAAGCTCGTGGCCGACGCACCCTCGTTGATGGTCGCCTGCGGGCTGGCGATGCGGAGATTTGATCCGTGAACCGCATCAACCTGCTCCCTTGGCGCGAAGCGCGCCGCAAAGCCCAGCGCCAGCATCTCGGCGTGCTGGGAGGGATGGTGGCGGTCCTGGCGTTCTTGATCGTCGGCGCAGTGCACCTGACCATCGCCGGGTACATTGCGGAGCAGAGCAGTCGCAACGAATTCCTGAAGAGGGAAAACGTCCGGCTCGACAAGGAAATCGAGGAGATCAAGAAACTGAAAGGCGAGATCGCAGCCCTGCTTGCGCGCAAACAAGTCATCGAGCGACTGCAGGCGGATCGCGCCCAGGCCGTCTATCTGCTGCAGGAGCTGGTGCAGCAGATGCCCGATGGCGTGTATCTCAGGTCGATCAAGCAGACTGGGTTGAAAGTCAACATGGTGGGCTACGCGCAATCCAACGCGCGCGTGTCCACGCTCATGCGCAACTTCGCCGCCTCGCCCTACCTTGAAAACCCCGACTTGGTCGAGATCAAGGCGGTGATGGTGAGCAACAAACGCGTGTCCGAATTCAACATGAACGTGAGCCTGAAGCAGTTGCAGGCCGAGGACGCCAGCAAGGCAGGCAAGGCCGCGCCCAAGGCCGCGGCGGCCAAAGGCTAGGCCCGGATGAAAGAGTTCCTCGAGCAGTTCAAGAATCTCAATCCGCGCGATCCGGGCGCTTGGCCGCCGTTGCCCAAGGCGATGCTGCTCGTCGGGCTGCTGGTCGGCGTCGTCGTACTGGGTTACTTCGTCGATTGGCAGGAGCAGATGGAATCGCTCGAGGCCGGGCGCGCCCAGGAGGCGAAGCTCAAGGACGAATACGTCGCCAAACAGCAACAGGCGATCAACCTTGACCTCTACCGCCAGCAATTGCGCGAGATCGACAGCTCCTTCGGCGCGCTGCTCAAGCAGCTTCCCAACCGATCGCAGATGGACGCGTTGCTCGTGGACATCAACCAGGCGGGACTCGGCCGGGGTTTGCAATTCGACCTGTTCAGGCCGGCTCCGGCCGAAACCAAGCGGGAGTTCTATGCCGAGCTGCCGGTGACGTTGAAACTCAACGGCAGCTATCACGACATGGGGCAGTTCGCAAGCGACATCGGCCAGCTATCGCGCATCGTCACGCTCAACGATATCGCGCTGACAGCGGCGAAGGAAGGCTCGCTCGTCATGGACGTGACGGCGAAGACTTTCCGCTATCTGGATGAGGAAGAGGTGGCGGCCCAGAACAGGGCCACGAAGGCGGCCAAGGCCGGGAAGAAATGAAGGCGATTCTCGTCGTCGCGCTCGCGTTGCTGCTCGGTGCGTGCGGCGGTGAGGAGTTTGGTGACCTCAAGTCCGAGCTCAAGGACAAAACCAAGGACCTGCGCGGGAGGATAGAACCACTGCCGGTTGTGAAGCCCTACGAACCGGTGCCCTACAAGGTTTTCGATCAGCCCGATCCCTTCAGCAGCGCGAAAATCGAGCTGGTCACGAAATCAGCGAGCACCGGCGGTGGGGGACTCAAGCCCGATCTCAACCGCCCGAAGGAACCGCTCGAAGCCTATCCGCTGGAATCGCTGAAGATGGTCGGCGTGCTGCAGCAGAAAAGAGCGAATTTCGCCTTGGTGAAGGCCGACACCGGCCTGTACCGCGTCAAAGTCGGCCAATACCTGGGCCAGAATTTCGGTCTGGTCACCGCGATCACAGACAGCCAGGTCCAGTTGCGCGAGCTGATCCAGGATGCGGTGGGCGACTGGACCGAACGCCAGAGCACCTTGCAATTGCTGGAAGTGGGAGGAG
>VBDM01000258.1 GCA_005881355.1 Betaproteobacteria bacterium | reverse complement strand
GCGTCTTCGGGTCGAGCCTGCCGAGGAACTGCTCGTCGAACTGGGAGAACCAGACGACGCCGTCGCGGTCGACGATCACGTCGTGCGGCAGCAGGGGCTTGCGCGGAAGATCGTACTCGGTGATGACGACGCGGGTGCCCTTGCCCGCCACGCGCGGAAGCGTCTTCAACGGATACGACCAGGAGCCCGAGCTCTGGTTGAGCGTCGCGAGATACGCGGCCTGCTTGTCGGAATCCGGGCCGAAGTCGCGCATGGGATCGCGCGCGACCACGCGCACCTGCGGGCGCTCGACGTGGCTGTTGTTCGCGTAGGTCGCCATGCGCTTCATGACCTGCATGAAGCCCTGCGCGTCGTGTTTCGATTTCGCGATGCGCTCGAGCGTATGGCAGCCGACGCAGCCGTAGAGAAACTTTTTCTGCTCCGGCGCGCCGGGAAAGCTCGCGATCCATTCGGCGTTCGTCATCTGCGGGGTGATGTCGGCGACCTTGCGCAGCTTCAGGTCGATCTCCCGCGTCACCGCCAGCACCACGTCGACCGAGACCGGGCCGTCGAGCTCGTATCCGGTCGCCCGGACGCGCAGCGCATAGTCGCCGGACCCGAGCTTCGCCGCGGGAAAGCTGAAGCGCCCGCTGGCGTCGCTGACGACGCTGATCGTGACCTTCGAGCCGGCCTTCTTCGCGCTGACGACCACGCCTTCCATCGCGCCTTCCCCGGCGGAAGTCACCCGCCCGGTCAGCGCGACGGCGGATTGGGCCGCCGCCGGAATGGGATCGAGTCCCGCGGCAAGGGCGAGACCCGCGGTCACGGCCAGCAAAAAGCGTCTTGGCGGCATCGTCATCTCCTCGGGCAGCTTACGCCAGCGCCCGCTTCACGCGTTCCGGCGCGAAAGGCAGCGCGCGCAGGCGCCTGCCGGTGGCGTTGGCGACGGCGTTGGCGATCGCCGCGGCGGCCGGGCCCTGAGAGCCTTCGCCCACGCCGTGAAAGCGATCCTCCGGGTGGTCGAGCAGCACGACCTCGACTTGCGGCACGTCCTCGAAGTGGATGATCGGGTAGTCGGCCCAGGACCGCGTGCCGACGCGCGTGCGGTCGTAGCGCACGGACTCCATGAGCGTCCAGCTCGTGGACTGGATGATGCCGCCCTCGATCTGGTTGACGACGCCGTCCGGGTTGACGATCTGCCCGGCGTCGACCGCCGCCACCGCGCGCGCGACGCGCACCTTGCCGCTCGCGCGATCGACTTCGACGTCGGCGACCACCGCGACGTAGCAGGCGAGGTTCTTGTACTTGGCGAACGCGAAGCCGCGCCCGCGTGCGCCGTCGCCCTTCGCGCCCGGTCGCCATCCGGCGCGCTGCGCGGCGGCTTCGATCGCCGCCTTCGCGCGCGAATCCTTCAGGTGCCGCAGGCGGAACTCGACCGGATCCGCGCCCGCCGCCAATGCAAGCTCGTCGATGAACGATTCGAGCGCGAACACGTTGGCGTAGCCGCCGAGCGTGCGCAAGGCCGAGGTGCGCAGCGGCATCTCCGGCAGGAAGTGCTTGACCACTTTCTGGTTCGGGAAGTCGTAGAGCGGGATCGAGTTGCGGTCGCCGCCCCCGGTCGGCTGCGGCGGGTCCGCCGGAAACGGCGCCTTGAGAGGTTTCTCCAGGTGCCAGCTCGCGAGCAGATTGACGCCGTCCTTCCCGCCGGGACGGTTATTGTGCGGATGGCTCCACACCTCGTGCGTCCAGCCGACGACGTTGCCCTGGGCATCGAGGCCCCCCGAGAGCTTCATCACCATCGCCGAGCCGTACGGCTCCCACTGGAACTCGTCGTCGCGCATCCATTGCAGCTTGACCGGGCGGCCGCCAGTTGCGCGCGCGACCAGCGCCGCGTCGAGCGCCACGTCGTCGGCGCCGTTGTGGCCGTAGCAGCCCGCGCCTTCGGCGTGGATGCAGTGAACGTTCGCCGGATCGGTCGCGAAGACCTTGGCGAGATCGCCGCGCAGCGGAAACACGCCCTGGCTGTGCGTCCACACGGTGAGCTTGCCTTCGCGCCATTGCGCCACCGCGCACGAGGGGCCGATCGAGCCGTGGACCTGGAACGGGCGCGTGTAGGTCGCGTTGAGCGTCTTCGCCGGCGCGGCGGCGGCCGCGGAGGTCTTTTCGCTCACCACCGAATCCACCGATCTTGCCTTCGTCATCAGGTGCTCGTACAAGGCCTCGCCCGACGGCGGCAGCGATGCGTTCTCCTTCCATCGCGCGGATTTTTTCAGCGCCTCGCGCGCGCGGATCGCCTGCTCCTCGCGCTCGGCGGCGACGCCCAGGAAATCTCCGTCGCGCACGACCGCGATCACGCCGGGCATGCGCCTCACGGCGGCCCCGTCGAAGGAAACGAGCCGGGCGCCGGGCGAAGGCGGGCGCGCGACGCGCCCGAACACCATGCCGGGCAGGCGCACGTCCTGGACGTAGGCGGCGCCGCCGGTCATCTTCTTCGGGATGTCGCGGCGCACGATGCTCTTGCCCACCCACTTGTGCTCCGACGCGGGCTTGGGCTTCACGTTCGCCGACGCTTCGCGCTTCAAGTTCGCTTCGCCGACGAGGTCCCAGTAGGCCGCCGACTTGCCGCCCTCCGCAGTGCAGACGCCGTCGCTCACGGTGAGAGCGCTCGCCGCGACGCCGAGCTTCGCGGCCGCGGCGTCGAGCAGGATGTCGCGCGCCTCGGCGCACGCGAAGCGCACGGCGGTGCCGCTCTGCTCGACCGACTGGCTGCCCGCGGTCTGGCCCTCGTTGGGAGTGAGCGCGGTATCGCCGTACACGATCCTGACGCGCTTCAGATCGACGTCGAGCTCGTCGGCGGCGATCTGCGCGAGCGCCGTGCCTATGCCCTGCCCCAGCTCGATCTTGCCGGTGAAGATGGTGACCGTGCCGTCCGCGTCGATGCGCAGCCACGAGTCGAGCATGCGGTTGTTGTTGAGGCTCCCGGGGAGCGGGGCGGGCTTCGCCTGCCCG
>VBDM01000257.1 GCA_005881355.1 Betaproteobacteria bacterium | reverse complement strand
CGCCGCCAGTCCCTGCGCGTATCTCGAGGAAGATGTTGCGCTCGTCGTTCGGATCGCGCGGCAACAGCAGCTTCTGCAGCTCCGATTCGAGCGCGACGAGCCGCTCGCGCCCGGTCTTGATCTCGCTTTCCGCGTAGTTTCTCATCTCGGGATCGGCGAGCAGCTCTTGCGCCTCGGCGACGTCCTGCTCGGCGTCGCGGTATTTGTTGAACAGCTCGACGACGGGCTCGAGCTCGGCGTGCTCGCGCGAGAGCCTGCGGAACTGCTCCATGTCGCGCGTCGCGCCTTCGGAAGACAGAAGCGCGTTGATGTCGCCGAGCCGCTGGCGCGCCTGGTCGAGCTTTGCCGCGATGCTGGTCTTCATCGGCTCGAAACCTGGCGCTCGAGCTAATCGCGGGCGCGCAGGTGATACAGCCGTGCTACGAGCGCCTTGAGCGGCTCGTCGCCTTCGTCGCCCTGGTTGAGCGCCTCGGTGGGAGCGTGCATCAGCTTGTTGGTCAGGCCGTGCGAGAGCGCCTCGAGCACCGCCTTGGGGTCGTCGCCCCGGGCGAGCATGCGCGCCGCGCGCTCGACCTCGCGCAAACGCGCCTCCTCGGCCGATTCGCGCAATTGGCGAATGAGCGGCACCATCTCGCGCGTCTTCATCCAGTGAAGGAAAGAGCCGACCTGGGATTCGATGATGGCCTCGGCCTGCGCGACCGCCGACTGGCGCGCGTCGATGCCCTCGCGCACCGTGGCCGCGAGATCGTCGATGGTATAGAGGAATACGTCCTCCATCCGCGCCACCTCGGCTTCGATGTCCCGCGGCACGGCGAGGTCCACCATGAAAACGGGGCGGTGACGACGCGCGCGCACCGTGCGCTCCATCGTGCCCTTGCCGATGATCGGCAGCGAGCTTGCAGTGCAGGAGACGATGATGTCGTACTCGGGCAGCCGTTCGGGCAGGTCGCGCAACTCGAGCGACTCCGCGTTGAAGCGGCGCGCCAGCGACTCGGCTCGCTCGAGGGTGCGGTTTGCGACCGCCATTGCGCGCGGCCGCTGCGCGGCAAAGTGAGTCGCAGCGAGCTCGATCATCTCGCCCGCGCCGATCAAGAGCACTTTCTGCTCGGCAAGGCTGGGGAAAATCCGAGCGGCGAGCTTGACCGCCGCGGCGGCCATCGAGACGACGTTGGCGCCGATTCCGGTGCTGCTGCGCACCTCCTTCGCCACCGCAAAGGAGCGCTGGAACAACTTGTTGAGCAGCGTTCCGAGCGTGCCGGCGGATTCGGCGACGCGAGCCGCCTCTTTCATTTGGCCCAGGATCTGCGGCTCGCCGACCACCATGGAATCGAGGCCCGAGGCGACGCGGAACGCGTGCCGCACGGCTTCGGCCTGCGGAAGCGTATAGAGATAGGGTTTCAGCTCCCGCGGCTGGACGCGGTGATAGCCCGCGAGCCACTCGAGCGCCGCCTGCGGCTCGCCCAGCGCGCAGTAAAGCTCGGTGCGATTGCAGGTGGAGAGAATCGCAGCTTCCTTGACCGGCTCGCGGGCGGTCAGCTCCGAAAGCGCCGAACGCAGACGCTCGGCGTCAAACGCCACCCGCTCTCGGATGGCGAGCGGAGCGGTATGGTGATTCAAACCGAGCGTGAAAAGCTGCATGGCGCGGGTCCGTGAGAGGCTTGCCATTATAGCCCAGCCGATTCAGCGCCTTGCGCTTCGTCCGAAGGGAATTTGATTAAAATCAAAGCGCCGGCCGGTCGCGTCGAGCGGCGCATCTCATCTCGGACGCTTCGCCGCCTCCCTGACGATGCTGAGGTCTGCGTGCCTCCTGACGTCGAGGTCGGCGTTCAGGAAACCGAGCTCTCGCTGCAGCCTGATATTGGCCTGCAAGGCCCTGAGATTAGGGAGGAGGTTCGGATCGCGGTAGTAGTCTCCTCTCTGGCCGCCTTTCACGAACAGCCATTTCTCGAACGACTGGGGCGGCCGCTTGCTCACTCTCGCAGCGATCTCGACCGCTTCCCTGCGGTTCCTGGGGTGGGTCCACCATCGCGTCGCCCGCAGTGCGTCTTCCATGAAATCCACGAGAGCGGCGCGGTTCTTCTTGATGAAGTCCTCGCGCGCCGCCCAGACGATCATCTGGGTGCGGCCGACGATCTGCTTTTGCGTGAACAGCACCCGTGCCGCGCGGCGCAGCTCGGGATCGAGCGAGAACGGCACCACCCCGGGGATGAGCTCGGCCTTTTTCTCAAGGAGCACGGCCTTCATGTTCGGGAGAGCCGCCTCGACGAAAGTGACGTCCTTATTTGCGTCGAGCCTGCTTTTCCTAAGCGCGGCCCGAATCACGATGTCGACGGCGCTGCCGGGCGCGTTGGTGGCGAGCACCTTGCCCTTGAGATCCTTGATCGACCTGATCGGGCCGTTCCTCAGAACGAAAAATTCGTCGCTGTAATATCCCTCGACGCCGCCCTGGAATTCGTCGGCGATGACCCGCAGATCGTTCATCCCCGAGTTCTGCACCGCCAGCGCGAACGAGGAGAAGGCGAGGTCGGCGATCTCGAGTTCGCCATTGGCCATCGCAGTGATCATGGGCGGCGCCCCTTGGAAGCGCACCGCCTCGAAGGTATACGACTTGCCCATATGCCGCGCGAGGCCGGGCTCCTCGAACAGGATAGAGGCCCGGTTCGCGACCGGCGTCACCCATGCGACGCGGATTTTCACCGGCTCGGCGCGCGCAATGCCTGCGGAAAACGCAAGCGCGAGGGCGAAAGCCCCCGATAGGAATTTCAACGAACGCATGTGCCCCCCCGTCGGGCGGATTTTGCCTCGCTGCGCCCGCAGAATCAATGATGGCCTGATCACTTCGCTTGACTTGCTTTGCCTGGCGACCGCATGATTTGCCGCCAGGAGGAGCTCATGTTCAAATCAATTCAGAAACACGGGATGACGCTGCCGGGCGTCCGCTCGCGCGCAGTCGTTGTCCTATTGAGCATCGCCTGCGGGACAACGTCCGCCCTCGCCGACGATTCCCGCACACGGGCCTTGCTCGCAGCAATTGCCAGGGCGCGCGTCATCGACCTCTCTCACACCTGGGACTCGAAGTCCCCCATCGCGTCGGTGAATCCGCCGTTCTCGATGGCGCTAGCGGCAACGCACGGCAAGACCCGCGGCATGTTCAAGGACGGCGACCAGCTCTCCTTCGCGGCCGAGAAGATGGAGTGGAGCGGCCA
>VBDM01000256.1 GCA_005881355.1 Betaproteobacteria bacterium | reverse complement strand
CAGCCACGGGCGAGCCCGGGCCGATCTTCATGACGCCGTCCACGATCACGCGATCGCCGGAGGCGAGACCGGCGGTCACGATCCAGGCTTCGCCGTGCCAGTCGCCGAGCTCGACCGGCCGGGGCTCGGCCTTGCTCTCGGCGTTGACGACGTAGACGAACTTGCCCTTCGGACCCTCGAGCACCGCGCGCTGCGGCACCAGGATCGCACCAGGCCGCTCGGCGCCTTTCAAGGCAACGCGCACGAACTGGCCGGGGTGCAGGAAGCCCGCGGGATTAGGCAGCTCGGCGCGCGCTTCGCTGGTGCTCGTGCTGCCGGAGACGCGCACGTCGGTGAAGTTGGGCTTGCCGGCTTCGCTGTATACGCTGCCGTCGGCGAGCCTGACCGTCACCTCGAACCGCCCGTCGCGGGGCAGCACCAGGCGTCCCGCGTCGGCCTCGCGGGCGAGCCTGACGCGCTCCTCGTCGGAGACGCCGAACAGGACGTAGATCGGATCGATCTGCGATACCGTCGTCAGCAGGACGTCCGGACCGGACACGTAGTTCCCTTCGGAGCGCTGCGCGCGGCTGGCGATGCCGGCAATCGGCGCCTCGACCCGGGTGTAGCCCAGGTTGAGCTTTGCATCCGCGAGATTGGCGCGCGCGGTTTTAACCTCGGCCTCGGCCACTTGCTCCGCCGAAGCCGCGTCGTCGAAGTCCTTCTGGCTTGCGGCCTTGATTTCGAACAGCGGCTTGAGGCGCGCGCCGTTGCGCCTCGCCTGTGCAAGCTTCGCCTCGGCGCTGGCGAGCGCGGCTTCGGCTCGCGCGGCGGCCACTTCGAACGGAGCGGGATCGATGGTGAACATCGACTGCCCCCGCGCGACCGGCGCGCCTTCGCGATAGTTGCGTTTCAGGACGATGCCCGTCACGCGCGCGCGCACCTCGACCTCGCGCGAGCCGGCGGTCTGGCCGACGTATTCGAAGGTCGCCGGCACCGACTGCGGCTGCACCGTCACCACCGCGACCTCCGGGGGACGCATGCCTCCATGCGGTTGCGAATTGGCGGGCTCGCAGCCGGAGAGCAGGGGCGCGACGAGGGCGACCGACACTGCCGAAACGGCAGCCAAGTGGAAGTTTCTGACCTTCATGTCTTACTCCCTTCTTTCAGTTAAGGCGGGCCTTGGGCCCGCGTTCAATCAACTTGCGTCACGACAATGACGTTCCTGCCGGCTTGAACTCGACAGGGCGCCGAAAATAAATTCCCGGGCGCGAGCGGTTGCCGCCGAGCTTGCGCCGGGGCTGCTGACAACGTTGTGTCAGGAGCATGCTTTCCACGTCGGTTGCGGCGGGTTTTCCGCTGGTGACCGAGCCACCACAGAAGCGGCGCGCCGATCAGAGCGCCGGGCACCAGCAGGATCGCAGCCAGATACAGCCCGCTTTTGAGAAAAGTGCGCGACAAAGCGCTCATGACCGATCTCCGCTCGAGTTTCGGATCACGCGAACTCGCGCACCACTTCTTCCGATTGCGCCTTGGCGGACGCCATCGCGTTCTTGAGGGCTTCTTCACCCATCGCGACGCCTTCGACGCGCACCACGTGCACGTTCGTGATGCCGATGAATCCGAGGACGGCGCGAAGGTAGGGCTCCTGGAAGTCGAGCTGCCTGGCGGGCCCTTCAGAATAGACGCCGCCGCGCGCGACCACGACGACGGCCCTCTTGCCCTTCAGCAGGCCTTCGGGGCCTTTCTCGCTGTAGGAAAAGGTGCGCCCGGGGCGCACGACGTGGTCGATCCACGCCTTCAGGCTGGAAGGCAGACCGAAGTTGTGCATGGGGACGGCGAACACGACGACGTCGGCCGCGGCGAGCTCGTCCACCAGCGCGTCCGATAACGCGAGGGCTGTTGCTTCCTCCGGGCTGCGTTTTTCCGGCGGCAGCGCCCGGCCGGCAGCGAACGCTTCGCCGACATGCGGCAAGGGTTCTTTCGCCACGTCGCGCACGACCACCTTCGCGCCGGGATGACGCGCTTTCAGGTCGTCGACGATATGGCTGGCGAATTGATGCGAATAGGACTTCCAACCGCGCGGACTGCTCAAAACAAACAAAATGTTCTTCATGGTGCTCTCCTGGAGTAGGTGATCTCTCGAGTGTCGAAAAAAGGTTTGCGGATTAAACTTCTTACCTGCACTTTTCATATATGTATTATTCAGTCAAAAAAAAGCTATCCGAGTGCCGACAACACGCGCTCGAGCGAGCCGCGGTCGATGCCCGTAATCGTTTTGGCGAACTCCGCCTGCACTTTCGCGACCTGCCGCGCGCCCGCGGCATAGCGCTCCTTTCCGAGCGCGGTCACGACGGCCCTCACTGCACGGCGATCCTCGGGGTCTTCCGCACGGCGCACAAGCCCGTCGGCCTCGAGACGGTCCATCAGCTGCGTGATGTTCGAGCGGACGCAGGTCATCTTCATGGCGCATTCGCTCAAGCTCAGCGGCTCGCCCTCCTTGACCAGGTGCGACAGCGCGCCGAATTTGGCCAGCGACAATCCGACCTGCTCCAAGGCCTCCTCGAGGCGCGACTCGAGCACATGCGCGGCTCGGACAAACGAGTACATCATCTGGCCGTCGGCGGTGCCCGGGTTGCCGGAACGCAGCTTGGCAGGTTTATTCATATATGAATATTATAGTCATGATGCTTTTGCTTGTCAAGCCCAGTTGCGCGGGCGGGCGCGACGCCCGGATTTTCGCCGCGCCGGCATCCCTCGATGCGGCTCTTACGGAGCGCGAAGAGGTGGATAGAATCACTTCAATCACGCACATCTCAACATCGGTGTGTCGCCTCAGGACGACACTCGAGCATCGCCGCTGGCGTATTTCGCCCGCTTCACGTCGCCGCAGTCGCCCGCCAACGCCCCGCGACCAAGTAAAATCCGCCGGATGTTCGATCGCGCAAAATTCTG
>VBDM01000255.1 GCA_005881355.1 Betaproteobacteria bacterium | reverse complement strand
TCACGGCGATGGCGCGCAATCGCCCGGCCTGCACGTGCGGCAGCGCGGAGGGCATGCTCGCGAACGAAAACAAGACCTGCCCGCCGACGAGATCGGCCATGGCCGGCCCCCCGCCCTTGTAGGGAACATGAACGACGTCGACCTTCGCCATCGCCTTGAACAGCTCGAGCGTCAGGTGCGTGGCGTTGCCGCTCCCGCTCGAGGCGAAAGCGAGCTGCCCCGGCTTGCCTCGGGCGAGCGCGATCAGGTCGTTGACAGTCTCGACTGCGGCGGACGGATGCGCCACCAGAACGTGGGATGCGATGCCGGTGAGCGTGATCGGCGCGAAATCCCTTACGTTGTCGTAGGGCACCTTCTCGAACAAAGTCTGGTTGACCGAGAACGGCCCCATTGTGCCGACGGTGAGCGTGTAGCCGTCGGGCGCGGACTTGGCCACCAGCTCGTTTCCGATCATGCCGCTGCCGCCCGGCCGGTTGTCGACGATGACCTGCTGCCCCCAGGACTCGGTGAGCTTCTGCCCGAGCACGCGCGCCACCAGATCGGCGCTTCCTCCCGGCGCGAAAGGCACCACCAGCCGGATGGGTCGGTTCGGGAATTGTTGCGCTGCTGCCGAGACGGCGACGAACACGAGCAACGCGGCGCACCATCGTTTCATCGGTGCGCCTGCTCGATCATGGCCACGATCTGCGCCGGAAAGATCGGCGTTTGCGCGATGTGCACGCCGAACGGCGACAGCGCGTCCTCCACCGCGGAGACGATCGCGGCGGCCACCGGTATGACGCCGCACTCCCCCACCCCCTTGACCCCCAGCGGATTGAGCGGCGACGGCGACTCGTGATGCGCGACTTCGATGTGCGGCATTTCGGTCGCGGTGACCAGCAGGTAGTCGGCGAAGGTGGTCGTCACCGGCTGGGCATTCTCGTCGAAGCCCATCCATTCGAACAGCGCGTTGCCGATGCCGTGCGCCGTACCGCCGACGATCTGGCCGTCGACGACCGTCGGGTGGACGATGCGCCCGCAATCGTGCACCACGACGAACTTGCGCAGCTCGACCGCGCCGGTCTCGACGTCGACCTCGACCTCCACGACCGCGGTGCCGTTGGCATGCGCCATATCGTCGATCACCGCGTATTCGGTCGCTTCCAGGCCCGGAGCGACCCCGCCGGGCAAGGCGTACCCCGCCGTTCCGGCCACGGTGCGGGCGATCTCGGCAAGGCTCACCTTCATCCCGGGTGCGCCCTTCACGTTTATCTGGTCGCCGCTGATCTCAAGGTCGTGCTCGGAGGCTTCCAGAACATGCCCTGCGATCTTGAGCGCTTTTTCGCGCACCTTGACCGCCGCAAGATGCGCGGACGAGCCTGCGGTGACGGTCTGACGGCTGTTCGACCCGCCCAGCCCCAGCGGGATCGCGGCGGTATCGCCCGTGGTCACCGTCACGTTCTCCATGTCGCCGCCGAGCTGCTCGGCGACGATCTGCGCGAGCATCGTCTTGGTGCTCTGTCCCATCGCGGCGGCGCCCGAGTACACATGCACTTTGCCCGAGGGGCCGATTCGCACGGTGGCCGACTCGAACGGGCCGCGGCCGGTCCCCTTGCAGAAGTTAGCCATTCCGATGCCGAGGTAATGCCCGGCCTTGCGCGCCGCCTGCTGGCGCGCCGGAAAGTCGGCCCAGCCTGCCCGCGCGAGCGCGTCGGCCTGGCATTTGGGGTAGTCGCCGCTGTCGAGCACCACTGCCATGCCGCCGCGGGCCTTGAGCTGCGTGGTGTAAGGCATCTTGCTCGCGGGGATCAGGTTGCGCCGGCGCACCTCGGCGCGGTCGAGCTCGAGCTCGCGCGCGACCCGATCCAGCAGACGCTCCATCGCGAACGTGCCCTGCGGGTGCCCCGCGCCGCGCACCGGCGTCACCGGGACCTTGTTGGTCAGGGCCACTTTGACGTTCATCGAGTAGGCGGGAACTTCGTACTGCAGGGGCACGGTTTCGGCCGAATTGTGGGGAAGGTTGACACCTCGCGCGGTGTAGGCACCGTGGTCATGGATGATCGAGCCGCGCACCCCGAGAATGCGCGCTTCACGATCGACGGCGATCTCGACTTCCCAGTACTGGTCGCGTTCCTGCGTGCTCGCGACGAAGTGCTCGCGCCGGTCCTCGATCCATTTCACGGGGCGCCCGAGGATCATCGCGGCGAGCGCGGTGACCACGTCTTCCGGATAGAACACGAGCTTCGGCCCGAATCCTCCGCCCACGTCGGGCGTCACCACCCGCACCTGGTTCTCGTCGCGTCCCAGCATGTCGCAGAGCTGCCGCATCGCCTGGTGCGGCATCTGCGTCGAGCTCCACAGCGTGAGCCTGTCCTCGATCGCGTCGTAGAAAGCGACCGCGCCGCGGCATTCGATCGAATGGCTCCCGCCGCGGTGCTGCCACAGCGATTCGCGGAACACGTGGGCCGCCTTGGCGAATGCCGCATCGGCATTGCCGTAGCCCATGCGAAATTCGGCGAGCAGATTGTGCGGCGCGCCCCGGTGCACGACCGGGGCCCCGGCCGCGAGCGCGGCGCGGCAGTCGGAGACCGCAGGCAGCGGATCGTAGTCGACCTCGACCAGCGCAGCAGCGTCCTCGGCGATGTAGCGGTCCTCGGCCACGACGATCGCGACCGGCTCGCCGACGTAGACGACTTCGCCGATGGCGAGCGCGGGACGGTTCAGGTCCTGCTTGTAGCTCTTGCTCGGAAGGCCGACGACGAGGCGTTCGTTCCGTAGATGCGGGATCAGATCTTCCCGCGTCAGGACCGCGTGCACGCCGGGGAGTGCGAGTGCCGCTTTCTTTTCGATGGCACGGATCGCGGCGTGGCCGTGCGGGCTGCGCACGAACGCGGCTTCGAGCATTCCGGAGAGGCGGATGTCGTCGACGAAACGACCCATGCCTCGGAGCAATTCCGGATCTTCGAGGCGGTCGACCCGTCTGCCGAAAACCGCAGCGTTCACGCCGACGGGCCTTTTCCGGTCTTGAGCCGTTTGGCCGCATCGAGGGCCGCGGCGACGATGCCCTGGTAGCCAGTGCAGCGGCAAAGATTACCCG
>VBDM01000266.1:3072-3580 GCA_005881355.1 Betaproteobacteria bacterium | reverse complement strand
GCCATGTCTTCCACGGCGATTGTCCTGCGCATTCTCGCCGAGCGCATTCAGCTCGAGACGGCCCACGGACGCGAAATCATCGGCGTCCTGCTCTTCCAGGACCTCGCCGTAGTGCCTTTGCTGATCGTGATTCCCGCGATCGCTGAAGGGAGCGGCGAGCTCGCCGGGCGTCTTGCGCTCGCGCTCGCCAAGGCTGCCGTCGTGCTTGTGGTGCTGCTCTTTGTCGGGCAGCGGCTAATGCGCGTCTGGTTCCACATCGTGGCTCGCAGCCGCTCGCACGAGCTGTTCATCCTCAACGTTTTGCTCATTACGCTGGGGCTTGCCTGGCTCACGGCGCGGGCCGGGCTTTCGCTTGCCCTGGGCGCCTTTCTCGCCGGGATGCTCATAGCGGAAACCGAGTACCGGCATCAGGTCGAGGAGGACATCAGGCCGTTTCGCGAGGTGCTGTTGGGCCTGTTCTTCGTCACCATAGGCATGAGACTCGACCTCGGGGCGGTCGCAGCCAATT
>VBDM01000266.1:0-3036 GCA_005881355.1 Betaproteobacteria bacterium | reverse complement strand
CGCCGCGCTCGCGCGCCTGTTCGGTGCCGCTCCCGGCGCGGCCCTGCGCACCGGACTCGCTCTCGCCCAGGCGGGCGAGTTCGGCCTGGTGCTCATCGTTCAGGCGCAGTCGCTTGCATTGCTCGATCGCGACTTTTCCCAAGTCATCGTCGCGCCGATGCTGCTGTCGATGCTCGCCGCCCCTTTCATTATTCAGGCGAGCGACAGGCTCGTGTTGCGCTGGTCGAGCGCGGAATGGATGCTGCAATCGCTGGCACTTCATCGCGTGGCCGTGGAAAGTCTCGCGACCGAGCGGCATGTCATCGTGTGCGGTTACGGCCGCACCGGGCAGCGCCTGGCGCACCTGCTGGAGCAGGAGCACATCGACTTCATCGCCCTCGACACCGACCCGGAGCGTGTGCGCGGGGCCGCTGCCGCGGGCGAGAAGGTCGTGTACGGCGACGCCTCGCGGCACGAGACGCTTGTTGCAGCGGGTATCGCGCGCGCGAGCGCGCTCGTGATCACCTTCGCGGATACGCAGCTTGCTCTCCGAATCCTGCAGCACGTGCGCGCGCTCAACCCGGCATTGCCGGTGGTCGTGCGCACTCTGGACGACGCGGACATGGACCGGCTCATCGCTGCCGGCGCCGCCGAGGTCGTGCCGGAGACCTTCGAGTCGAGCCTGATGCTCGCCTCGCACGCATTGGTGCTCCTGGGCGTGCCCTTGAGACGCGTGGTCCGCCGCATTCGCGAAGTGCGGGAGCACCGCTACAGCCTGATGCGCGGCTTCTTTCACGGAGGCACCGACGAGGCCGAAGACCCCGACGAGGAGCGCGAGCCGCGCCTACATTCGGTGACGCTTGCGCCGGGGACGGGTGCCTCCGGGCGCAGCCTGGGGGAGCTGAAGCTGGATGAGCTGGGCGTGCGCGTGACGGCGCTGCGGCGCGGCGAGCTCCGGATGATTTCGCCGGATTCGCAAACGGCATTGCGGGAGGGCGACGTGATCGTGCTGCTCGGCGCGCCTGAACAGCTCGCTGCGGCGGAGATGCGCTTGTTGAAGGGGTAGTCTCTTTTGACTGCCGCGAGAGGCAGTGGTTACGGATCTTGAAGCCGACGACAGCCCAACCCCACGTCATCAGCCTGTTGCTCTCGGGCAGCCTGTGCCTGCTGCCGTTTCTGCCACCGTATCACCAGCTTCCCGTGCTGAGTTTCCAAGCCGAGTGGCTCGCCGGGGCGCTGGGTGCCGGCGCCGCGCTGGCGGTGCTCGCCGCGCGCGACGTCTCCATTGTCTCCCTGCCCGTCCCGGCACGCTGGCTGATCGCGTTCGCGCTGTTTCTCGCCCTGCAGGCAGCGGGCGGCGGCCAAGCCTACCCCCAGCTTCCTCTGCTTGCCGCGCTCTACGTCCTTTACGCGGTACTGATGATGTGGCTTGGAGCGCAGCTGGTGGCCGCGCTCGGATTCGAGCGCGTTGTCATCGTGCTGGCTGCGTTTCTTCTGGCCGGCGCCTTGGCGAATGCGCTGTCGGGCGTGATCCAGTTCTACGGACCGCCCGCGCTGCTCGAGGACGTGATCGCAGAGCTGCACGGCAGCCGCGCGTACGGGAATATCGCGCAGGCCAACCTTTACGCCAACTACCTCGCGCTGGGCGAGAGCGCGCTCCTGTTTCTGTGGCTGCGCGGGCGCGTGCGGACGGCGTATGCGCTTGCAGCCCTGGTCCTGCTCGTCCTCGGCAGTGCCCTGTCCGGCTCGCGCAGCGCACTGCTGTACGCTCTGTGGATTGCGGCGCTCGGTCCGCTCGCGGAACGCATTCAAAAGGGGGCCGAGGCGCGGCGCCTGAAGTTCGCTGCATACGCCGTCGCGGTCGCGACGCTGGCCGCGCATTTCGCCGTGCCGTGGTTCAACGGCGCGCTTCGGCTCGGTCCGACGGGCGAGGGCGCGTTCGATCGCCTGCTGGCTTCCTCAGCCGAGCAGGCTGGCCCGCGCTGGCAGGCATACCTGCTTGCGCTGCGCATGTTCGGCGCGGCGCCCATAGCCGGAGTCGGCCCAGGCGAGTTCGCGGGCGCTGCGTTCGAACTGGGGCTTGATCCGTCCCTCACGCAAAGCGGGGAAATCTGGACCTCGCCGCATAATCTTCCGCTGCACCTCCTTGCCGAGACCGGAGCGGTAGGCGCGGCTCTGGTGCTCGGCGGCCTGTGCGTCTGGGCGTGGCGGGCCGCACGCCGGTATCGCGCCGATCCGCAGCCGGCCCTGTGGTGGATCATCACCGGAGCAGGAATAGAACTCATCCATTCCCTGATCGAGTTTCCGATGTGGAGCGCGCACTTCCTCGGAGTGACCGCACTGCTGATGGGATCCGGTGCAACGCTCGCGATGGACTCCGGGGCCGTGTCGCATCGGAACCGGATCGTCGCCACGGCCGCTTGCGCAGCGCTCGCGGTTGCCTTGGGAACTTTGCTCAAGGATTATGTTCGACTCGACTCGACACGCTTTACCGGAACGACCGTCACCCTGGCTCCTGCCGCAGACGCGCAACGCGATGCCGCGACGATGCGCGAGCTGGCGCACGGACTGATGGCGCCCTTGGCGGAGCTCTGGATCGTCATGGGCATGCCGCTGGAGCGAAGCGACCTCGCCGCCAAGCTGGCCGTGAGTGAACGCGTCGTGCGCTGTTGGCCGGCCAACGCCGTCGTGGTGCGGCGTGCGGTATTCCTAGCCTTCGACGGCGACGCGGAAAACGCGCGGGGTCTGCTCGCACGCGCCTTGCGAACATTTCCGCACCAGCGTCAGGCTACCATCGCGATTCTCCAGCAAGCACTCGCCGCGGCCCCGGGCGCCATCGAGCCGCTGCTCCTCATGGCCGGAAGCATGCGCGACGCAGCGCCCGGCCCTCAGGAGTAAGGACGCTTGAGCGCCAGAAACGAAAAAGCCCGCGCGAGGCGGGCTTTTTTTTTGCGGGCGCCGGAGCCTACATATTTTTGCAGAGCAAATACAGGTTGACGCCGGTTTCCGCGTAACCGCTGGTGGGAGTCGCCACCGCGGGATTGGGCCCGGTGGTCT
>VBDM01000265.1 GCA_005881355.1 Betaproteobacteria bacterium | reverse complement strand
CTCGATCTATACCGGCGACCACCCCGGAGTGCGCTACCCCGTGGTGCTGGGGCATGAATCCACCGGCACGGTCGCGGCGGTCGGCGAAGGCGTCGCGGGCCTCGCCTCCGGTCAGGGCGCGATCATCAATCCGATCATCGCCTGCGGCCGTTGCGACATGTGCGCGCGGGGCGCCGAGAACCTGTGCCGCAACGCGGGGCTCATGGGCCGCGAGGTCGAAGGCTCCCTCAACCAATACCTGCGCATTCCCTCGCGCTACGTCCACGCGCTGCCGGGGCATCTGCCGCTCGCGCAGGCGACGCTGATCGAAACGCTCGCCACGGTGCGGCACGCGCAGCAGCGGCTCGGCCTCAAGGCGAACGAATCCGTCGTTGTCCTCGGGCAGGGCACCAGCGGGCTGCTGCACGCACGGCTCGCCGTGCTCTCGGGCGCGAATCCGGTGATCGCGATATCGCGCAGCCGGTGGAAGCTCGATCGGGCGATCGCCATGGGAGCTCACCACGCCCTCGATACGGGCGCCGAGCACGCCGTCGACGAGGTACTGCGGTTGACCGGCGGAGCGGGAGCCGACGCGGTCATCGACACGGCGGGCGGCGCTGCAGCCCTGCGCGCGGGCGTCGAGATGCTGCGCCCTGGGGGACGCTTCTCCGCGTTCTCCATCAGCCACGAGAGCGCGGCGGACCTCAACCTGTTTCCGTTCTATTACAAGGAGATCAGCGTCATTGGTTCGCGCGCCCTTCTGGCCGAAGACATGGGCGCGAGCATCGAGCTGGTCGCCTCCGGCGCGATCGATGTCAAAGGCTTCATCACCGCGACCTATCCGCTCACGCGCGCCGCCGCCGCGTTCGAGGAGTACGAACGCAATCCGAGCCGCATTTTGCGCATCGTGATCGATTCGAGCTCCACGTGAGGAAACGCATGAACCCGCTCGTCGTGCCGGTCTCCACGGCGGAAGCGATCGATGCCGGCCGCTTCGGCCCGAAGGCAGCGAATCTCGCCGCGCTCGCGCACGCGGGCTTGCCGACCCCCGGCGGGTTCTGCGTCGATGCTCAGGCATACCGCATGCAGGTTGCCGCTCTCGGATTGCAGGGGGATGCTCGCGGCGCGTTTTCCGCGGAGGACCGGCCCCAGGCGCGCCGGCATGCCTTGAGGATGAAGCTCGGCCTGCACGACCGTCCCATCATTGCCGAAATCCTTGAGCCCCTTCTCGGAACTTGGCGAGCGATGCATGGTGCGCCCCGCGTGGTCCGCTCCTCGGCGCTTGTCGAGGATCGTCACGGCTCGAGCTTCGCGGGCCAATTCGAGAGCTACCTGGGACTGGACAACGAAGCGGACTTTCTCACCGCGGTGCGCGCCTGCTGGGCGGCGCTGTGGTCCACGCGCGCGCTGCGCTACATGGCGACCCACAGCGTGGACCCGGCCGACACGGCGATGGCGCTGATCGTTCAGCCGCTGGTCGCGGCGCGCGTTTCCGGCGGCGGCTTGAGCCGCACTGCGGACGGCGAAATGCTGATCAATGCCGCGCGCGGACCGGGCGCGGCGATCGCGCAGGGAGAAGTCGTCCCCGACCGCTACGTGCTCGACCGGTCGGGCGCGATCAAGCGATCCGGCGTCGGCCTCAAATACCGCCACATCGGCTGTGTGCACAGCGCGTATGCCTCGCGCAAGCCGTTCTTCGCCGCGCCGTGCCTGGACGAGTCCGAGGTGCTCGAGCTCGGCCGCTTGATGCGCGAAGCGGAGAAAATCATCGGCGTGCCGGTCGAGATCGAATGGGCGCTCGACGACTCGGGAATCGAGCTGCTGCAGGCGCGGCCGCTGAGCATGCACCCCGCCGCCGTTCCCGATGAGATCTGGCTGAACCACCCGCGGCTCAGCGGACATCCCGCGGGAGTCGGCTGGGGCACGGGACGCGCGTGCGTGATCAACTGCGAATGCGAGCTCGCGCGCGTCGCACCCGGAGACGTGCTCGTCACCACCGTCGCGGGGCCCGCGCTCGCCGAGATCCTGCCGCGCGTTTCCGGCGTCGTCGCCGAGCTGGGCGGGAGCACTTCGCATCTTGCGTCGCTCGCTCGCGAGCGCGGCGTTCCCATGGTGCTCGGCGTGCTCGACGCGACGCGGCGCATTCCGGATGGCTCGCAGGTTGCCGTCGACGGAGTCGCGGGCGTGGTGAGGTGGATGCGGTGAAGGCAAAGGTGGTCATCACCGATTACGTCTGGGATTCACTGGACGTCGAGAAGAAAACGCTCGGCGAGCTTGCCGATCTCGTCGCCCTGAAAACGAAAAAGCCGGAAGAATTCCTTTCCGAGGCCCGCGACTGCGACGCCTTGCTCAATACCTACGCGGGACCCATCACGGCCGACGTGATGGCGCACATGCCCAGGTGCAAGATCATCGCCCGCTACGGAATCGGCGTCGACACGATCGACCTGGATGCCGCAACGCAGGCCGGCATCATCGTCACGAACAACCCGACGTACTGCATCGAGGAAGTGGCGGAACAGACGATGGCGTTGATCCTTTCGTCCGCGCGCAAGATCCCGTTCTACGACCGCATGGTGAGGGATGGCCGCTGGGAAGTGCCCCCGGGCAAGCCGATATACCGCCTCGTGGGGCGCACGCTCGGCCTGGTCGGCTTCGGCAACATCGCGCGCCAGGTCGCGGTGCGGGCGGCGGCCTTTGGACTGAATGTGCTCTATAGCGATCCCTTCGTGAAGGAGGGGCAGTTCCCGGTTCCGGGAAAAGCCGTCGATCTCGACACGCTTCTGCGCGACTCCGATTTCTTGTCCCTGCATCCCCCGCTCATTGCGCAGACGCGAAAGATGATCGGCGAGGACGCTTTCGGAAAAATGAAGCGCACCGCCGTCCTGATCAACTGCGCGCGCGGGCCGATCGTCGATACCGATGCGCTGGTTCGCGCCCTGGACGCGAAGCAAATCGCGGGCGCCGCGCTCGACACGGTGGACCCCGAGCCGCTTCCCGATCCTCACCCTTTGCGCGGCCGCGACAACGTCATCCTCAATCCGCACGTCGCCTGGTACAGCGAGCAGGCGATGGCGGGACTCCAGGCCGGAGCGCCGGGCGAAGTGCGCCGCGTGCTTTCGGGAGAGTGGCCGCTGAACGTCGTGAACCGGGCGGTGAAAGCGAAAAATCGGGCGGGCTTGTAGTACAGTATTCGACGCTAGGAGGAACCCATGACTTTCATGCGCGCTGTGATGGTTGCGCTCGCCTGCCTGACTTGCGCGAGCGGGGCTTTCGCTCAAGGGAAGTGGACGAAGCTCGCGGCTTTCCCCGAGCCTGCGGAAGAGCTGCTCGGCGCCTCGGCCGGCGGCAAGATGTACGTCTTCTGCGGGCTTGCGCCCGGATGGAATCCGATCGGCATGGTGTACGAATACGATCCGGCGACCGACAAGTGGACGAAGAAGAAACCGATGCCGCTCGCCTCGCACCATGTCTCGTTCACCGAGTACAAGGGCAAGATCTACGCCTTCGGCGGCTTCGTGCTGCCGCCCAAGGGGCAGCCGGCGGCCTGGGTTCCGATCGACAACGCCTGGGAGTACGATCCCGCGACCGACAACTGGAAAACGCTTGCGCCGCTGCCGACCAAGCGCGGGTCGCCCGTCGCGGTGACGGTCGGGGACAAGATGTACGTCATCGGCGGTGCGACCACGCTTCCGGGCTCCACCGCGGTGCACCCGGCGCGCCCGCATTACTCGGTCGGGGCGGTCGAGGAATACGATCCCGCCGCCAACACCTGGCGCGCGCGCGCGCCGATTCCGACGCCCCGCAATCACGCCACGGCCGGCGTGGTGAGCGGAAAAGTCTATGTAATCGGCGGGCGCGTCGGCGGCGCCTTCGTATCGAGCGGGAGCAGCAACGTCGGCATCGTCGAGGAATACGACCCGGCAACGGACGCTTGGGGCCCGCCTCGCGCGCGCATGCCTTCGGCGCGAAGCGCGATGTCCTCGGGCACCTGGGGCGGGAAGATCTACGTCACCGGCGGCGAGGGGCAGGATTACGTGACGATGTTCACCTTTCGCACGCTTGAAGCGTACGACCCGGCCAGCAACACCTGGGCGACCTTGCCCTCGATGCCCGTATCGCGCCACGGACTGGCGGGCGCGGTGGTCGGCAACCGTCTGCACATGGTGAGCGGCGACGTGCAGTCGGCGGGCACCGGCGTGCACGTCCACACCGACTCGCACGACGCTTACGAGCTCGGGAAATAGGGCGAGCCTATTTCTTCGGGATGACCGGCAGCAGCAGATAAGACGCCCGGCCGCCGCCGGTGAAAATGGTGTTCGTTCCGGTGTTGTAGTCGGCGCAGTAGTGCGTGTACGGCGCGCTGCCAACGCCGTCGCGCGGCTGGATGTCGAGCCGGATGCGGTGGCCTTTCTTGAACACCATCGAGGTCGGCCAGATCTCCACTTCGACTTGCACCGGCTCGCCGGCTTTCAGCCATTCGCGCTCCACGTGCGCGTGATACGGCCGGTAGGGCAGGGAGAGCGCGGGATCTTGCCTGCGGTGCGAGGCGCGCAGCCAACCTTTTGCCACCGGCACGGGCTGGCCCTGCTGACCCTGCTCGAACACGTCCTTGCCGTCCGGGTCGATGTTGCGGATCGTCGCGAAAATATCCATGTCTTCGGTGGTGCTCGCCGCCCAGAGCACGAGCGCGACGGGCCCGGTCACTTCGGTGTCAGCACCGAGCGGTGAGGTCTCGAAGGAAACGCCGAGCTGCGGCAGGGCGCCCGCGAGCACGGTGGAAGTCCACGAAGCCGAGGCGACGCCGGCCTTGGTCATGCCGCTCGCCGAGTAGGAAAGCGAGCCGACCTTTTTCGGCGCCTCGGTGACAAGCGCGCCTTCCGTCTCGCCG